>DAOUKJ010000028.1:0-9339 GCA_034421435.1 Dehalococcoidia bacterium
ATCGCGCTCCTGTCGGCGGCCTGCAGCGACCCGGATCCAACCCCGACACCTATACCGCCCACCGATACTCCTGCTGCCGCTCAGCCTGCCCCGGCAGCCTCTCCCCTGCTGCCTTCCGTGACGCAGGTGGTGGCCCGCGTGAAGCCCTCCGTTGTGTCCATCTCCACGACGTCGCTGGTTGAGCGGTGCGGCCTGTTCTTCGGCTGCGTGACCGTGGAGGAGGACAACGCCGGCACAGGAGTCATCTTCGATTCCGAAGGGCTCATCGTCACCAACGACCACGTCATTGAGAACGCCGTACGAATCACCG
Source organism: Dehalococcoidia bacterium (assembly GCA_034421435.1). Lineage (GTDB taxonomy): Bacteria > Chloroflexota > Dehalococcoidia > Lucifugimonadales > UBA2985 > JAPPHY01. Next base: position 311 of record DAOUKJ010000028.1, read on the forward strand.
TGCACCTCGTCGACGAGAGGACGTTTGAAGCTGCGATCGTGGGCCGCGACCCCGTGTCCGACCTTGCCGTGGTCAAGATACCCGGTGAGGGCTATCCGGCCGTGGAGTTCGCCCCACCTGATGAGCTGAGAGAAGGCGACTGGGTGATTGCAATCGGCAACGCACTGGCGCTGGTCGGAGGCCCCACGGTCACACTGGGCATTGTGGGCGCGCTTGACCGCTCGATCACCACTGCTTCCGGCCACCTGTACGACATGATACAGACGGACGCAGGCATCAACCCCGGCAACAGCGGCGGGCCGCTCGTCGATCTTGAAGGCCGCGTGGTGGGCATCAACACCGCGCGGGCTCAGGGCGGCGAGGGCATTGGGTTCGCCGTCAGCGCGTTCACCGTCGTCCCTGTCGTTGAGTCGATACTGGAGCACGGGCGCGTGGTCTTCGGCTGGATAGGGGTGGGAGTCAGGGACGTGACGCCGGTCATCGCCTCTCAGGAGGGCCTGCCGGTTAGCCGTGGCGCTATGGTGTCAAGCCTGGAGGTCGGTGGGCCGGCCGAGCGCGCCGGCATACGCTTCGGCGACGTCATAGTGTACGTGGACGGCGTGGAGGTCAACAGCGTCAAGCAGTTCCAGCGTGAGGTGCTGCGCCACCCCATAGGCCACGAGGCGGAGGTGCGCGTGATGCGGGGCGACGAGGCCATGAGCTTCCGGGTACCCCTGGAAGTCCAGCCGCGCTTCCCCTAGCCCGCGGCGGTCACATGCCTTCCCGGCCTCCGTTACCGCCGAACTCGTGGTTGCTGAAGACGCCCACGTCCCTGCCCTGGTGAACGTGGATGATGAGCTCGTCGCGCGAGACACCGACCACGTCCATTATCTTGGCGTCTATCACCTCAATGAGCTCGCGCACTGACGATTGCGTCAGGCTCTCGTCCACGCACAGCGTGGCGTGAATGATTGCGGGAGTCAGGTGGAGGTCCAGCCGTCCAATCTGCTCGTCGTAGTCCAGGACGGTGTAGACCTCCGAGTACGGTGTGCGACACTCCCGCTCAAAGCCGTATTCTGCCATTTTGGCGCCTCTTAGTCCTCGTCGTCATCATCATCGTCGTCCAGGTCGAAGACCTCCGATATGATCTCCTTGCCCTGGAAGACGGTCATGTTGAACGTGTTCGGCATGAATCCGTTGCCCATGATTTCGTCGTCGACCACGTCCATCAGGTCGCGCACCTCTGCCTCAGTGAGGCTTTCGGCGACGCTGAGGTTGCACTCGCCGCTTTCCATCGTCAAGTCGATGTGGACGTCCAGCCGACCTACGCCCTGGTCGTCGGACATTACGGCGTAGACCTCTGAATATGGTGTGCGAAACAGTCGTCGAAACGTGTAGGCCATTGGGGTTCTCCTCTCTCTAGCTCCTGACGTGTCCGTTGCCCAGAACGGTCCACTTGTAGGAGGTCAACTCGCGGAGGCCCATAGGCCCCCTTGCGTGCATCTTGTTGGTACTTATCGCCACCTCTGCCCCGAGACCGAACTGCCCGCCGTCCGTGAAGCGCGTGCTGGCGTTCACGAACACCGCCGCGGCGTCCACGTAGTCCAGAAACTGCATGGCGCGGGAGTAGTCCTCCGTGACTATGGCCTCCGAGTGGCCGGAGCCGTATTGTTCGATGTGCTCGAGGGCCTCCTCTAGGGAGTCCACCACTTTCACCGAGGCCGTCAGCGCAAGGAATTCGGTGCCCCAGTCGTCCTCGGTTGCGGGCTTGACGTTCAGCGACTCCGACGGCCCCAGGATGCTGAGCGCCCGCAGGTCGCATCGCATCTCGACGCCTGCCCTGGCCCATTCCTGTGCGATGGCCGGCAGACAGCGGGGCGCCGCCTCCGAGTGCACCAGCAGAGTATCGAGTGCGTTGCACACGGTCGGTCGGTCTACCTTGGCGTTGTAGGCGATCGCTACGGAGCGATCCAGGTCGGCGTCCCTGTCGACGTAGGTGTGGCAGACGCCAATGCCGCCGGTTATGACCGGCATCTGGGCGTTCTCCCCCACGAAACGGACGAAGTCGGCGCCGCCCCGCGGAATCATCAGGTCGATGTACTCCTTCATCGACAGCATCTTCTGCACGAGCGACCTGTCTGTGGACGAGATGAACTGAACGGCGTCCCTGGGCGCGCCTGCGCGTGCGATGGCGTCACGCACCAGGTTGGCGAGCGCGGTGTTGGAGTGAATAGCCTCGCTGCCGCCCCTGAGTATTACGGCGTTGCCGGACTTGAAGCACAGCGCGGAGATGTCCACGGTCACGTTTGGACGGCTCTCGTAGACTGCGCCGATGACTCCCAGAGGCACTCTGCGACGTCCCACCTGCAGGCCGTTGGGCAGCGTGCGCATGTCGAACGTCTCCCCCACCGGGTCCGGCAGCGCGGCCACGGCCCGCACGTCCGCTGCCATGCCGGCAAGTCTGGCCGGGTTGAGAAGCAGGCGGTCGAGCATCGCGTCGCTCAGGCCATTCTCGCGCCCCGCCTGTATGTCGCGCTCGTTTGCCGACTGGATGTCGTCACCCGCGTTCTCCAGCGCCTCCGCCAGGTTGTGCAGAGCCAGGTTCTTCACGTCGCCGGACAGCCTGGACAACTCCCGCGCTGCGACCCGCGCCGCCTGACCCTTGTCCGTCATCTCATCTGTGACGATCGTCATGTTGCACCTTCCCGATATCGATTGTCTTCAGCACACCGGCCTCAGGCTCAGCAGCTGCCGCTTTGTCCCTGCCCTATCCTACAACAGCGCCAGGTTGTTGCGATGCAGCACCTCTTCGCTGAAGCGGTAGCCCAGCGCCTCCTCGATCATGCTGGAGCGCAGGCCGCTTATGGCCTTCACGTCCTCAGCGCTATAGCCCGTAACCCCGCACGCGACGCGCTCCCCGTCCTGGTCAACAACCAGTATGATGTCGCCCCGGCGAAAGTCGCCCTCCACCTCGCGCACGCCCGCGGGCAGCAGGCTGCGCTTGTGGGCGCGCAGCGCCTCCGCGGCGCCCGCGTCGACCACGATGCGCCCTCGCGTGGACAGGCCGCTGAGCATCCACCGCTTGCGGCTCTCCATCTTGCTTGCGGTCGGCGAGAAGTGGGTGCCGACCTGCTCTCCGCCGGCAAGCCGCCTCACGACGTCCGGCTCTCGACCGCCGGCGAGGCACACTGCCACGCCTGATGCCGCCGCCAGCCTTATGGCGGCCAGCTTCGAGCCCATGCCACCCCGGCTCATGTCTCCGCGGCGAGGGCCGGCCATAGCCGTTATGGAGTCGTCGACCACGTCCACGTGACGCAGGAGCTGCGCATCCGGCTCCACGTGGGGGTCGGCGGTGTACAGCCCGTCTATGTCGCTCAGGATGATCAGCAGATCGGCGTCGATCAGGTTTGCGACCATCGCGGACAGCGTGTCGTTGTCACCGAAGCCGAGGTCTTCCAGTTCGTCAACCGCCACCACGTCGTTCTCGTTGATGATGGGAATAACCTTGTAGTCCAGCAGCGCGAGGAGCGTGTTGCGGACGTTCAAGTAGCCCTCTCGGTCGAGCATGTCGCGCCGCGACAGGAGGGCCTGTGCCACGGTGATCTCCTGCGCCTCGAAGAGCTGCTCGTAGGTGTGCATCAGTCGACCCTGCCCCACTGCGGCGAGCGCCTGACGGAACGGGATGTCGCTGCGGCCGCTGCTCTGGCTCAGTGCGTGGCTTCCGGCAGCCACGGCCCCAGACGTCACCAGCGCGACCTCCGCGCCGCTGCCATGAACGGCGGCTAGCTGGCTCACAAGCGAGCCTATGACCTCCAGGTCCAGGCTGCCGCGGCCGCCGGTCAGGACATTGGTGCCGGCCTTTACGACGACGCGGCGATACCGGAGCGATCCCTGTAGTGTCATACGAAGCAGCCTACCTGCGCCCCTGGCGTGCGGAATGATGGAACCAAGGAGCACACTCCCCTACTGCCCCCGCGGCCCGGTCGAGGCCTGGTAGGCGTGCACGTTCCGGCGAGTCTCGTCGATGTGGTCGCCACCGAACTTCTCAAGCATGGCGTCGGCGAGCACCAGCGCGACCATCGCCTCTCCGATGACGGCGCAGGTTGGCACGAAGGTGATGTCGCTGCGCTCGAAGTGGGCGCGATCCACGAAACCACCGGTGGTCAGGTCTACGGTCTCAAGGCCGTTGATGATGGTGGCGATGGGCTTGACGATGGCGCGAACCACCAGCGGCTCGCCGGTGGTCATGCCTCCCTCCAGGCCGCCGGAGTTGTTGGTGCGCCTGGACCACGGCCGCACCCAGCTCTCATCCGTGGCCATCTCCCACTCGCTCATGGGCTTGACCACGTCATGGACTTGCGAGCCGCGCAGGTCGGCCTGCGAGAAGCCGGCACCGAACTCGACGCCCTTGACTGCGTTCATGCTCATGACTGCGCCCGCGAGCTTGGTCGTCAGCTTGCGGTCCCACTGGATGTGGCTGCCAAGGCCAATCGGCATGCCGGTGGCCACAACCTCGATGATTCCGCCCACGCTGTCGCCCGCCTCGCGCGCCGCGTCGATCTCGGCGATCATGCGCTCCGCGGCATCCGGGTCGGCGCAGCGCACGGCGGCGCACTTGGAGCCGCCGGGGTTCTCGCGGTGGTACGGCGTCTCCTCCAGGGCCGCCCAGTCCACGTCGTCCGGGCTGTTGGCGTGCACGCCTCCAATACAGAGTACGTGGCCGTGCACCTCAATGCCGAACTCCTCCAGGAACCGCTGCGCCAGCGCGCCTGCGGCAACCCTCGACGCGCTCTCGCGGGCGCTGGAGCGCTCCAGGATGTTCCGTGCGTCGGTCTGCATGTACTTCACTATGCCGGGGGCGTCGGCGTGGCCGGGCCTGATGTTCACGATTGGCTCAAACGGCACGTCCGACGGAGCCACGCTCATCTCCTCGGTCCAGGGCACGCCGTCCGGCCCCTTGCCCGTGGAGAAGTCGCGGTTGATGATGTTCAGAGATATGGGTGACCCGAGCGTGAGGCCGTGCCTGACGCCGGCCAGGATCTCGGCCCGGTCCTTCTCGATCTGCATCCGGCCGCCGCGCCCGTAGCCCACCTGGCGACGCGCCATGTGCCGCTCTATGTAGTCTTCGGAGATCGGGAGGCTCGCAGGAAGCCCCTCCACGATAACGCTCAGGCTCTTGCCGTGGGACTCTCCCGCGGTGAGAAATCGCAGCATCTGTCAGCTCCCTCTTATGGATTCGCTTTCGCGGCCAGCGCCTGCTCACGTTCAGGAATCGGAACGGCGTCGCAGTCTTCGACAACGAGGGAGCGCCCGACAGCTCGCAGCGCACTCTCGATCTGGCTGATGTGAGTTCTATATCGCGGATCAAGCAGCTTTCTCACTGCCTCCACGCTAATGCCCAATCCGGCAGCCAGGGCGTCCCTGGTTACTCCCTGCTCGCGCATGGCTGTGTAGATGGTCAGCTTGGCCGCGACGAGGAGAGGCACAGGCACGAGCACCTGGCCTTCACTGGCGCAGCCCGGAACCGGGAGGTCTTCGTTGGCTCTCACGTACATTCCCAATGCCACGCCGAGGCAATCCTCGGCCATGAGAACGGCCTCCTCCCAGGTTTCCCCGCTCGTCAGGGCCTCCGGCACGTCAGGGAAGCTCACGCAGTAGCCGGCCGTTAGGGTGACCACCTCGCCTCCGCCGAGTTCCATCGGGCCTCCTTCATCGAACACGATGTTGCAGGGGTAAACAAAGCGCATGTTCAAAACTCCCGCGGTTCGATGTTCAGCTGTCTCAGCATGCCGGCCAATGTCCTTCGCTTGATTTCCCCGTACTGCACCATAGTCCTGAATCCGCCGACTCTAACCTCTCCATGACTTCCCTTACCGCGAGTGGGGTCGAAACTGAACTCCAGCCCATTGCGGCGGGCGTACCGTCTTGCCCTCCTCACGAACTCTCTCCCGTTCACGACCTTGCCGCTTGTCTCGCGGCCAGCGCCGCCTCCGCGGCGGCGAACATGACCCGCGCCGGTGCGGTCACGCCGGTCCAGATCTCGAACGCCGCTGCCCCCTGGTACACGAGCATCGGCAGCCCGCCGAGCGTTCTCGCGCCGGACGATGCCGCCTCCCTCAGCAGCGTCGTTTCCCTCGGATTGTACACCAGGTCGCACACGAGCGCATCCGGCGGAATCAGGTCGGCGGGGATAGGCGTTTCGTCGGGCCCGGGCCATCCCGTCATACCCAGAGACGTGCAGTTCACCACCAAGTCGCACTGCGCGGCCTCCCGTAGAACGGCGGGGTCAAGGGCGATGGCCTGTGCAGGCACATCCAGCGACCGAACCAACTCCGCAAGCGTTTCAGCGCGGTCCAGCGTGCGGTTGGCGATGACCACGCTCGACGCGCCCTCGCCCGCAAGCGCGACCGCCACTGCTCTCGCAGAGCCACCGGCGCCAAGAATCAGGGCCGTCTTGCCGCCCGGCTCAAAGCCGGCCTCCTCGCGTAGCGCCGAGAGAAAGCCCCTTGCATCGGTGTTGTGGCCTTCCAGCGCGCCGTCGCAGTTGTGGATGGTGTTCACCGCGCCGATGAGCCGCGCCTCCTCCGATACGCTGTCGAGCAGCGCAAACACGGCCTCCTTGTGAGGCACAGTGACGTTTGCGCCCAGCACGTCGGGGTCACGCAACGAATCGACTGTCGCGGGCAGATCTACAGGCGGAACATCGAGGGCCGTGTACGCAGCGTCAATTGAGCAGTGTTCCAGGGCGGCCTGCTGGAATGCGGGAGAGACTGAGTGGCTGACGGGATGCCCCAGGAGATGGATGCGCTTGGACATGGGGAGCAGGCTTGCCTCCGGAATTGGTAGCTGCGTGGAGTATAGCAAGGGCGCGGAAGGATGGGCAAGGTGCATAGGCACGACAAGCGCTATCTATAGGCGTTGGGTGTGGCATACGACACCGCTCATATTGAGCTCGTAGAAGTAAATGAGCGCGCCAGCTATACGTCCGTGGTTATCCTGCTCATATGGTTCAGCATGCTCATCCCTCATCAAGTGCGAGGCAAGATGAGCCTGAAGATTAGCCCGCTGGCTATAATCGAAATGTCCTGCCCTCCGAATAAAGGAGTCCAGCTACCGTCGGTTATTGGTGTATACTATACGAGTCCTTGCAATTGACGGGGGGGGGGGTAATATGCGCTCAAAGGGTTGCATCTTGACGCCGCGATGACTTTTGGAAGGCGCGTCTGGCAACACCGAGCCCACATGGAGGCACTCAGGCCAAGATCGGAGGTTCATGCGCATGACGACGGAAACATTGGCGCTTGAGGGCCGCGGGCTGACGCAGAGCTTCGGCGCGCGGAGCGTCCTCAGCGGCGTGGACGTGGAGCTGCACAAGGGCGAGGTGCTCGCCATCGTTGGAGCAAGCGGCTCCGGAAAGTCAACCCTGCTCTACGCCTTGGCCGGACTCCGGCGACCCGACGGCGGCACGGTCGCGTGGGCTGACCACGCCGACGTATGGAGCCTCCGAGAGCCTCACATCACGCTGGTCCGCCGTGCAACGTGCGGGTTCGTGTTCCAGTTCCCGGCCTTCCTCGACGACCTCACGGTTGCCGCGAACGTCGCGGTGCCGCTCGTCGTGTCGGGCGCCAAGGCGCGCCACGCCCGTGAGAAGGCCAGCAGCCTGCTGGAGCGGTTCGGCCTTGCCGACCTCACGGATGAGTACCCGGCTACGCTGTCCGGAGGCGAGTTGCAGCGCGCCTCCATCGCACGCGCCCTGACGATGGAGCCAAGCATTGTCTTCTGCGACGAGCCAACGGGCGCGCTTGACGAGGAGAACTCCCGCTTGGTGGTCGGCGAGCTGCAGAGGATAGCGGCCGAGTTTGGTGTTGGCGTGCTTATCGTCACCCACGACCCCTCCGTGTGGGAGGCGTGTGATCGCGTGCTCCGCCTTCACGAGGGCAGGTTGATCGACGAAGGACGCGCCGCGTGAGGCTGTTCATTCGGCTCCTGTGGCCGCGCTCTCGTAGGTCGCTCTCCGCCTGGACTCCACTTATTGCGGTCGGGGCCATCTCGTGCGCTGCGCTCTCGCTTGCTCTGGGAATCGGATTCGGATACCACGCGCAGCAGGAGACTGCGCTGTTGCGTGACGGCTCAAGAAGCATGCCGCCGCGCACTGCTCAAGCAGAAGGAACTTTGAGGTCAACCCGGGTGGAGGCAACGGCCTATGGCCCCCTGGTCGTCACTGCCTTCGCGGGCGAGGCGGGTGAGAGGCTTGGCCTGCCGGGCATCCCGCAAATGGAGACAAGCGAGACCGTCATGGCCTCTCCGGCGGTGCTCGCGCAGCTTCAGGACGACTGGACTGGAGAGCTGAACGCATGGCTGGGCGGACGCACGCCGCAGGTGCTTGCCGACGAGGCGCTGGCCCATCCGCGGGAGATGGTCATCATCGAGTTTCTGGACGCGCCGCCCGCCGGCGCAGAGTCGTCCTTCTATCCCGTTGCTCCGGGAAGATCCTATTTCGACGATTCCAGTTTCATCATAATGGGCATCATCATCCTTGCGCTGCCGTCCGTGGTGCTGGCGCGAGCCGGTGCTGCCATGCACATCGCCGTCAGGTCGCGGCGCTACGGACTGCTGCGAACCCTGGGCACGCCGCCCCGGCAGATGGCGCTAGTGATTAGCGCCGACATGGCGGTCCCGCTTCTGGCGGGCGCGCTGCTGGGCTCGGTTGCCTACGCCGCCGTCATGTCATCCTTGGGTTCATTCACGCTGGCCGGAAGCTCGTACTGGCCCGGAGACCTGCTCCTGCCCGTAGCGTACGCCGGAGCGGTGCCACTGGCTACCACAGCGGTTGGCCTCGCCAGCGTCGTCCTGATCGCCCGCCGCGCCGGCCGCGACCCCATCGGCGTAGTGCGGAGAGACCGACCTCGTGGCGTCTCGTTCCTCACCTACCTGTCCCTGCTTGGCCTGCCGGCGGCGGCCGCCGCCGTGATCGCGTCCGGCGAAGTCGCAGAGTCCGACTTCACCCTGTCGATATGGTTGGTCATGTCCGGAATGCTCCTGGGCGTGGT
>DAOUKJ010000029.1:0-1801 GCA_034421435.1 Dehalococcoidia bacterium
CTCAGGGCCTCGGAGCCGCACTCGGCGCAGTCCTTGGCAGGCGGGTACTGCAGCTTATCGCAGTCGGCGCAGTCCTGCACCATGAGCTTTCCCTCGTTGCAGGCTTTCCAGAAAGGGGCGCTCAACTCGTCGGGTACGGGAACAGGTCTTTCAAAGTCCAAGTCACACCTCCTGCGTGGCGCTGTGCGTATCGAGCGGGGGAGGGCCCCCGTTGCAGGCATTCCGCCGCAGGTTGGGGGAAGGGTGAATCGGCGGTGACAGTGGCATGATATGCCCGCACACGCATAAGGTCAAGCGGCGGGTCTAGGCGGAGCGGCGCGAACCGGCGGCTTCGGCTGGCGTGCGAAGAGCACGAGCACTGCGCCTGCTACGATGGCCACGATGAACGTAATGAACGCAGTATCGTAGCTGCGGGTCGTGTCGAAGATCCACCCGGCGTACACGGGGCCGATTATCGTGCCGATGGCAACGACCGACTGCTGCACGCCCGCGATCGTGGCGAAGTATCGCCTGCCGAAGTAGTCGCCGCGCAGAGCCACCAGCACGGTGGGTGCGCCCCATCCGAGGCCAAACACCAGCGTGAACAGGTACAGGTGCTCTAGCCGCGTCGCGTTCAGCAGGACGACAAGCCCTACGCCCTGCAGCAGGTAGGCGACGGATACGAGCACTCGCTTGTCAAAGTAGTCGCCCAGGTAGCCGAAGAGTAGCCGGCCGGGGACGCTCATGAAGCTCATGAGAGCGAGCACACCGGCGGCCGCGGTCTCGGAGAAGCCGCGGTCGGTGAGGAGCGGTATCTGGTGGATCACCGTTGCGGATATTGCCAGCGTGCGGAACCCGAATGCCAGTGACAGAATCCAGAATGCGGAGGTCTTGAGCGCCTCCCAGATGGTGAAGTCGGCCTCGTCGACGTCTGAAGTGACCCGCGTGCTTGACCGGGCTCCCGCGGCCGCGGGAGCGGGCGCTTCGACTCGGCCGTCGGGCAGGTAGCCGTACTGCTCCGGCTTGTGGCGGACGAGCACGGCCATCGGCAGGCCGATGATCGCCATGCCGATGCCCAGCGAGAATGCCGCGCTTCGCCAGCCGTACTCGCCCACCAGCCAGGCGATGATCGGCACCATCACCGCGCCGCCAAACCCGAACGCGGTGGTTAGCAGGCCCAGTGCGAATGAGCGGCGCCGTATGAACCAGTTGCCCACGGCGGCCTGCGCCGCAATGAAGAACCCGGTGTTGAATCCCACTGCCAGCAGCAGCACGTAGACGACGTAGAAGGCCAGCAGCCCGTCGATAAGGCTGAGGGCCACGAAGCCGATGGACACCATGGTGATGCCGATCAGCATGAGCTTTCGCGGCCCGTACTTGTCGACGAGCGGCCCGATGATGGGGCCTTCGATGAAGCCTTCCGCCTGCGAGAGGGCGAACGCGCCGGAGGTGACGGCGCGCGACCAGCCGAACTCGGTGACGATGGGCTGGAAGAAGACGCTGAAGCCGTAGAAGAAGATGCCGGAGCCGTAGAGGGTGATGGTCCAACAGGCTATGACTATCCACCAGCCATAGAAGAGACCTTTGCGTGTGGCCACCTGGCCGAGTTGACTGATCTTGCGCCTCCTGACTGCCGTACGCTGGATGTGGTCGATTCGTCGCGCCGGCGTGGCGGGCCGATTGCGCGCGCCCGCGACGAGTAACATATCACAAGATTGCCCGCGGCGTAACGCTCGCAGGCGCCTGCTTCGGCGAAAGCAGACTCACCCAGGGCCCTTGTAGTAAAATTGCAGTAAGTGCACAACGTAGTGAATCAAACCCG
>DAOUKJ010000030.1:0-19784 GCA_034421435.1 Dehalococcoidia bacterium
GAATGCTCCGGCGGGTAGATTGTGTCCAGCCCGTTTGCCAGCACTGCGACAGTGCGGCCTCCGGCGTCCAGCGCGGCTCGATGCGCCGTGCCGTCTATACCGCGAGCCAGACCGCTCACGACTGTGACGCCGTTCTTGGCCAGGTCCCACGCAATCTGGTGCGCCACCTCGCGCCCGTAGGCCGTGGTCTTGCGAGTGCCCACGATGGTGACGGCGCGCTCGTCGTCCGGCTCCAGGGTGCCCTTCACGTACAGCACAGGCGGATACTCGTATATCTCACGGAGCAGCCGCGGATAGCCCTCGTCGTGGATGGTGAATGCGTCGATGCCCTGGCGCTCCAGGCGGTCCATTTCGGCTTCCGGCGTGATGGACGAGCGGCGCGTGACCACAGACCTAACCGATCGCTGGTCAAGGCCGGCCGCGACTAGCTCGTCCGACGATGCGCGCCATGCGCGCTCCAAGGAACCGAAGTGGCCCTCCAGGAGAGCGAACCTTGCCCTGCCTATGGTGGGTATGCGGTTGAAAGCCACCCAGTATCCGGCTTCTTGCCTGCTCACGGACATAGTCTACCTAGCATAGCATAGGGTAGTCGGATGGCAACAGGCCGCATGGGCGAAGTGTACAGGTGTAGGGCGGCAACCAGAATCGTCATTCCGAGCGGAGCACAGCGAAGTCGAGGAATCCAGGACTTTAGCCGTAATACACGGCTCGTTCAGTAGTGCGGGCCATTCTCCATCACTCCTGCTCCCGCAGACCTTTGCTCAACGCGTCTGGCGGCCACCAAGAACCTCTTCCCCCTCGATGGGGGAAGATTGAGATGGGGGTGAGCCGCGCCCCCGTCCCCCAGGATTGCGTCTTCCGCCGCAATGACGGTTGTTGTGGACGGCCACCTCTCACCGTCATTCCGAGCGGAGCGCAGCGAAGTCGAGGAATCTTGGGCCTTCGCCCTCAGACCAACGTTGCATCACGCCAAACGTCCCAGATTTCTCGGCTTCGCTCGAAATGACCGGAGTGGGAGGCCACAACCGCCGCACCGTCATTGCGGCGAAAGCCGCAATCCAGAGGGGTGGGGTGAGGAGGCCGAGGGTAGGCCTATGGATTCCGGATCGGGGGCCGGAATGACGGTAGCCTAAGGTTGCCCTACACCGCTTCTTCGCGCCAGCGGTAGTAGTCCACCAGGCGGCGGATGGCCCGAGCGGCCCGGCTGATCGTTGGGAACACGGCAAAGCCGTCCTTCACGCACTGCCGGTGCAGCTCCGCCGACGCCTTGAGCAGCTTGTCGTTGTCCGGGATGTAGTCGGCAATCACCAGTGCAACCGGCTTGCCCATCTCGCTGGCGATGGAGGCCGTCCGCTCCAGCATCCGGCTCGACCGCGTCGGCCGACGCGAGCGGCGCCCGTTGGAAGGCACGGACGGCGCAACACCGTTGATCACAACGTTGAAGTCGGGATCGGCGGCGATCATGCTGATTACATCGTGCGGCGTCAGCTTGCTGCCGCCCATGATGGAGCCGTCCACGGGGTTGGTGACCCACGCGCCAAAGAAGGGGTCCTTTTCGACGAGCTCCTCCCGCACGGAGTCCGGTATGGGCGGCAGCTGGAGGCCAGCCTCCTCGCATTCGTCCGCGGACATGACACCCTTGCCGCCGGTGCCGCCTCCAACCAGCAGGTTCACACCGGTTGCGGCCGGCATTCGCGCGAATGCCACCAGCGAGTCCAGCAGGTCCTCCATGCTGAACGCGTTGACCACGCCCATCTGCCGGCACATGGCCTCCCACACCTCGTTGGCGCCCGCCAGCGAGCCCGTGTGCGACGACGCCATGTTGGTTCCGGACTGCGTCCTGCCGCCCTTCAGCAGCACAACCGGCTTGCGCCGCGACGCGTAGCCGAGCGCCTTGGCGAACCGTCGGCCGTCCTTGACGCCCTCGATGTAGCCGCCTATGAACTGCGTCTCTGGGTCGTCGGCCAGGTACTCCAGCAGGTCGGCCTCGTTGAGGTCGAGCGCGTTGCCGTAGCTGATGACCTTGCTGAATCGCAGGCCGCGCACAGCGCCCACCGAGATCATCTCGCCCGCGTTGCCGCCGCTCTGTGAGATGATGCCGACGTTGCCGTACTCCCACGGGAACTCCCTGCCCCAGGCGATGCCCTCCTTGGGGTAGTAGAGACCCATGCAGTTGGGGCCGAGAATCCGCATGCCCGCCGCCCTAGCCTTGGCGAGCATGTCCCGTTCCATCTGCGCGCCCTCCTCGGAGCCGGTCTCGCTGAAGCGCGCGGTGAAGAAGTGGAGCGCCTTCACGCCCTTGCTCACGCAGTCGTCGACCAGGCCGAGCGCGGCGTTGTTGGGCACGGCAGAGACCACGTAGTCGACGGGACCGGGCACGTCTCGCACCGACGCGTACGTGCGTTCGCCCAGAATCTCCGTGGCCCGTCCGTTGATGGGGTAGACGGGTCCTGAGAAGTGCTCCAGGACGTTCCTGAAGTAAGTGTGACCGAACTTGTCCGGGGACTCCGACGCCCCCGCAACCGCTATGGAGCGGGGATGGAAGATATAGTCTAGCTCCAGGCCCATGTTCCCTCCGGCATAGGGCTGAGACTAGGGGCTTGGCTCCTCAAGGACCACCCGTGCGTCCACCGCAACCAGCCCCTCTGGGTAGCACAGAACTGGGTTGAGGTCCAACTCTCTCACCTCCGGATGCTCCTCCAGGAAGCGAGACAGGCCGAGGATGACCTGCTCCAGGCTGTCCAGGTCGCAGGGAGCGTACTGACGATAGCCCTGCAGAAGCGGCAGTCCCTTGATCTCGCGAATCATGGCTCGGGCGTCGCGCGGCTCCACCGGCACCAGCCGCATCGACACGTCCCGCAACATCTCGACGAGCACGCCGCCCAGGCCGAACATGACCACGTGCCCGAACTGCGGGTCGCACGTGGCCCCGACGATGACCTCGACTCCCGGCTCCGCCATGCTCTGCACGGACACGCCCTCGATCGAGGCCGTTGGCGCGGCCGCACGTGCGGAGGACATGATTGAGTCGTAGGCGGAGCGCACCTGTGCGGCCGTCTCCAGTCCCACCTTCACGCCGCCAACGTCGCTCTTGTGGGTGATGTCGGGCGAGATCACCTTGAGCACGGCGGGCAGGCCAATCTCATTGGCTATGCGCACGGCCTCCGCGCGGGAGGTTGCCAGGCGGGTGGGCACAACCGGGATGCCCGCCTCCTCCAGCAGCTGCTTGGACTCGACCTCGCTGAGCAGAGTCCGACCGGCGCGGCGGGCCGCCTCGACGATTCCCGCAGTGGTCATGCCATTTCACCCCCGGAGCAGGCGTTTGGGACTTCACCGAGAGTAGCAATTCGCGTTGGCGATGTCAACTACACGGCGAGAGCCGCGGCAGGGCCAGCCGGCGGCCTTGTTTTCCCCGCTCATGCCCCAAGGCCCGCTCATATGGTTCGACAGGCTCACCATGAGCGGAATCCCTACCCGCTCACCCTGGAGCCCCGTCGAAGGGCGTGAGCGGGGCAGCGCGCCGATGCGGGGGAAGGATCACCCCCACTCTGACTCTCCCCCTTGATGGGGGAGAGAATTTGCTCCTTCCCCCCCTTGTGGGGGAAGGTTGGGATGAGGGGACTGGATTGCGGCTTTAGCCGCAATGACGGAGGCGGCGGTTGCGGCCACCTCAACTGTCATTTCGAGCGAAGCCGAGAAATCTTGGACATTTGGCGTGATTCACTGCTGGTCTGAGGGTGAGTGTCCTGGATTCCTCGACTCCGCTGCGCTCCGCTCGGAATGACGGTGGATCTAGGCGCGGCCCGTTCGCATGGTTCGACAGGCTCACCACGAGCGGAATTTCCCACCCGCTCACCCTAAGCTTGTCGAAGGGCGTGAGCGGGACCGCCCGCCGATACGGGGCCGCAATGGCAGATGGGGACAGCCCCCCTACGCCCACACAGCGGCAACCACGGCGTCAGTCGGGTTGGCGGGATCGAAGAGGATGACCGCGCACGCGCGGCCTGCCGTCATCTGTGCGGCAGGGATACCGCGTGACACCGGCACGCCCTCCAGCCAGGTGGCCAGGCTGCCCGCCATCTGCACGGTCGCCGTGTAGCTCGTTGAGTCGAAGCTGCGCAGGCTGCCCTTTCGAATCTCCATGTCGGTCAGACTCCTCCCAGCGTCAGGACCTGGACGTACTCCGGCTCCCGCAGCCGCAAGTATCTCAACTCCAGTCCTATCACGCGCCGCCTTGCGGCGGCCAAGCCGGACGCGGCGTCGTTGATCTCGATGACGTCGTACAGCTCCAGGCCGCAGTTCACAGGAGCCACAATCTCGCCGCCCAACACGTCGAGCGTCTGTCGCCGCATCACCGAACGGGCCCGGTCCAGGGCCTTCTGGGTCGTGTCCATGTTCAGGTCGTGCACCTGGAGGAGGCGCTCGAACACCTCCCCAACCTCTTCCCAGTCAAAGGCCTCCCCCAGGTGCGCCTTGCCGAAGACCTGAACCCTGTTGTACTCCCTGGCCCCGAACCGGTATCTGCCCCGAAGAATGGGGTGGTCTGTGCCGTAGACGTAGTCTGTCGAGCCCCACTCGCTAAGCTCACGCAGGCGGCCTGAGTGGCCGCTGAACTGCAGCACGACCGGCGCCTTGTCGAGCAGCCGACGCACTGCGCCTGCCGCCGTCTCGCCAGGGTGAATGGTGAAGGACGGACTCAGTGCGGCGGCCTCGGCGCCCGCGCCGGTGACGGACGCCTGCAGCCCTGCCCTGGCCAGCATGGACCGCACGACGGCGGGCAGGGTCTCTGCGCCCGCTACCCACGTGTACTGACGTCTCGCCCGCCACGAATCCAGCGCCTGCCACGCGCTGCGGGCGTGAATCGCCAGCTCTGCCCGGCCGTAGAGCGAGCTGTGCTCGAATCCCTCGATCGAGAACGACGGCCCGCTCGATACCTCACGGCCGGCCGCCGTCTCGTACCCCGGCGACACGCTCACCGTAGACCCCAGGCGCAGCGGCCCGAGCGTGTCTTCACCGATGCGGCCGTAGCGTCCGTGGTCGTTCCGCAGCCGGATGACCGCGTCTCCCCCGAATGGCTCCTCGCGGAGGTTTAGGCCAACCACGTCCTCCGTCAGATCCAGCGTCGAACCTCGGCGGTCGCCCTGCCACACGCCGTCGGGCGTGCACAGCCACAGGTGAGTCGCGGAGGTCGCGACGGCCACGCCGTAGGTGGACGCGATGTTGAGAGGCACAGGCTCGCGCCACAAGTTATCCGCGTAGGACGAGCCGGCCAGGCCGTGGGTGTGCGCCGACCGCTGGTAGTTGGACGTGCCGGTGTACCGCTCCACGAACGTGAGACGCATGACGTCAGCGCCGGCCAGATGCGGATGGTGAAACGAGACGCCGGACGTCGATTGGGCCGTGTTCATCTCGCGCAGCGGCGACCACGCGCCATCGGCCAGCGAGCCGCCGTCGCCGTGAACGCACGTCCAGACCTTGGCGTCGCCGCTCGACTGCTCGGTTCCCGTGATGGCTAGGTTCCAGCCGCCGCGGTAGGCGCAGGCCATTCCCGTGATGGACGCCACGCGCTCGCCCCACGACGACGCGTTCGTCCATGCCTGCCCGGACTGCTTGATGAAGTAGACCGCGTTGGTTGCGGTAGCAAAGAAGAGGCCCAACGCGCCGCTATCGTCGGCGGCCGCGGCTATCCACGCGATGCGGCCCAGGTTCGGGTTGCGCACGATGATGGGCGCACTCCACGATGCGCCGTAGTTGGTGCTCTCCAGCCTGTACACGCTCGTACCCCGCGGCTCCACGTAGAAGACGTTGAGAGTGGCGCCGCGGGCCGTCATGGCCACGTTCGCAGTCGCCGAGACGGTGTTGAGCCGCGTCCACGACGCGAAGCCGCTCGACGGCCCCGGACTGCTCAACCTCTGCACGTACAGCCGGCTGTCGGACGAGCTCACACGCACGCGCACCAGCGAGCCGTCGCCGGCGCAGACGGCGGCGTGGTAGAAGTTGACCTCGTTACCCCGGTAGAGGCGCCGGAAGACGGGCCGCGCCACTCCTGCCGCCGCGTCTGACACCGCTACACGGATGTGCGGGACGGCGCTGCCGCTCCGCTGTGCCTCCAGCAGCGTGGGCGTGAGGCTTCTCACGGCCGCCTAACGCCCTTGCTCCAGCGTCCGCCCGAACGCAGGCCGCGCCGGCGTGTACAGGCGCACGGGCCTCACGCGGTTGCGGCTGCCGTGGACCGCCAGCCCCTTGACGAACGCGTCCAGGCGGTCCTGACCCCACGCGCGGTACTGCTTCCACACCTCCACGCCTCCAACGTTGACGCGGTTGATGGCGTAGCTGGACCACTCGAGGGCGGCGTAGCCGCTCGCTCCCACCGCTGCCAGGTCCTCCAGCGCCTGCGGTATCGATGAGCCGGTCGCGTCGATGGTGTGGAGCCGGCCGTAGTAGACGCGGACGCTGTCTCCCGCGCGCGGCGCAGGGTCTCCGAGCAGCGTCAGTGAGCCTGCCCAGAGGCTGAAGGGCCGGTACGAAGGCGGGAAGTGCTCCACCGGATGCTCCGCAGCCTCCACGGTCACAAGATCGGTGAGGGAGGCCAGGGACACCTCGCGGCCGCTCTCACCGCCAGCCGTGAGCGTGGCCGTGGCCTCCCGCGGGATGGAGAGGCTCAGTTGGCGAACCGCGTGGAGTATGTGTCTATCCAGCTCGTCGTCAGTCCAGCGCTGGCCGGCGGCGGCCTCGTCGCGGAGGTCGGTTCGCACCCTGGCCCTCATATCGGAAATGTTCACTTTGCGCCTCCCTGCAATCCCTCACCGGAATGGCCGAACGTAGCCCCGCTAGTCCCGCACTCCCGTGAGCTTGCCCAGCTTGAGAGAGTTGAACACGGCGACGGACACGTACCACTTCACGCGGTTGCGGGTTGCGTCCTTGACCTCCAACGATCCCACGCGCTCCACCTGCAGGCCGCCCGGCCCGGTCAGGCCCGACACGCCGCCCTCGCCGTACTGGAGGGCGTATATGGTGGAGCAATCGGAGCTGCTGCCCACCGTCTCGGCGTCCGAAATCCAGTCGTTCACGCCCACGGGGATGCCGTCGTAGTACTGCACCATCTGGCCGAACTCATTGCGGTCCGACTCCAGCAGGCCGCTGCCCGTACCGCGGGAAAGTGACGTGAGCTTGCGCCGGCTCCGGCGGCTCATCAGCAGCATGTCCGGCTTGCCGGCCCTCACCCTGTCGATCAGCTCGTCCAGCTTCTCCAGCGTGAGCGTGGCGCCGTTCGTGCCCATCGCCACCGTCTGGCCCTCGGTGGCCAGCTTGTCGATCCCGTCGAACGCCTTCACGTCGGAGTCCACGTCGCCGTTTATGAAGGTGTCGTCGAACTTCTGCTGCACCGCCTTGGCCTTGAGCTGCACCACCGCCGCCTCCAGGTCCTGCACGTTCGAGCGGGTGGAGCGAAGGAAGTTGTCCACGTCCGCGTCGCCGCCCAGAATCTTGAGCGTGGCCGTCTTCTGCGTGAAGGTTGGCGCCGACTCCGCCCAGGTGTCGCCTACGTCATAGAACGCAGCGGTGGGCGCCGCGTTCTCCTGGTTGTAGGTCAGGCCGTTGCCTACTATCTCGATGAAGGGCATTGCCTGGAGCACGGGGCTCTCCTTGACGATGGTCTCTATGACCCCCGTGAGGAGAACGTCGTTCGAAAGTCTGCCCGCGTCCGTAATCGTTAGCGCCATTTTCCATCCACCCCCTGAGCCGAAATTGGGGCAAGGATAGAACGCCTGTACGCCTGCCGCAAG
The DNA here is from genome assembly GCA_034421435.1 of Dehalococcoidia bacterium. Classification (GTDB taxonomy): domain Bacteria; phylum Chloroflexota; class Dehalococcoidia; order Lucifugimonadales; family UBA2985; genus JAPPHY01. The sequence continues at coordinate 7,785 of DAOUKJ010000030.1, forward strand.
CGGCAGTTGACGCAGCTCTCGGCCCAATTCACAGCGATCCGGCGAGCAGGCAGGCGTGAACGGCTCTCCCAGGGCCGCTAGACCAGGGAAACCGGCAAGAAACGGGAATCGGCAATCGGGCCGGAGCGGTTGTGCAGCACGAAACATCACGCCCGCTCACGCACGTCCTGTCGGACAGCTTGAGCGGGCGCGAGCGATCTCGGTCTGTGAATGTGGGCAGAGGCTACGGGAATGTGAGGTTCAGCGTCTCGACCTTCAACTGCCGGCCGTTGTACTGCGCGGTCTCGTTGGCCTGTTTCTCGTTGCCTCTGGCGTCGATGTAGTGGAACGTGATCGTCTGGTTGTTCAGCGCATGGTCATTGGGCGCGACGAAGATATCGGAGTACCTCCCGTTGAAGACCTTGCCTTCCGCCGGCCTTTCCCTGTTCGGGTTCGACCTCCACCACTGGATCCTGGCCTCCACGTAGGTGCCGTTGGGCGGCGTCTCACCGGCAACCGTTATGGTACCGCTGAACTGGTTGTAGAAGAGCGGGAACTGCGACCCCACCGGGGTGTTTACCGGCGTCGGCGTTGGCGTGGCCGCCGGTCTGGGCGTAGCCGTGGGTCTGGGCGTGGGTGTAGCCGTGGGAACGGGCGTAGGCGTTTCCGTGGGAACGGGCGTAGCCGTAGCCGTGGGAACGGGCGTAGGTGTGGCCGTGGGAACGGGCGTAAACGTAGGCACCGGGGTGAACGTGGGATACGGCGTATAGGTGGGCACCGGCGTCCACGTGGGAACGGGCGTGGGCGTGGGAACCGTCGTTGCGGTCGGACTAGGTGTGGGTGGTGTGTCCGTGGGTTCCGGCGTTGGGGTGGCGCTTTCGCAGGCCGCCACCACCATCAGCACTAGCAGAATGGGGATTATGTACAGTTTCCTCATGTGTAACCTCTCCAGAAATCCGGTAGAACATACCACAAGCTGTAAAGCGCCGCAAGCATTCTCAAGAAGTTGTAACAACGTCGAGGCTGAGGCTGATGTGGCTGGCAGTGCCGGCGCTGCCGGTAGTATGATTCGGTCAGCGCCATGAGCAGAAGACGGAAGGCCAGACGCGCGAGCCTCCGGGCGGCCCGGAGGCAAAGCCGCACCAGGAGCAGCATGCCCGCGTACGGCTGGTGGGCCATCGCTGCGTTGGCGCTGGCGCTGGTCGTGGCGGTGGTCAGGATTACGCAGTAGCGCCGCGAGGCAGGAAGTCACGCCACTTGGCAAATCGAAGGCGTCTCGGTTACAATGACTTAGTACGACGAACGTCCCCTGGGGAGGAGACCGGCTTGCAGGAAACCGTAGTCATCTACACCCATCCCGATTGTGGTTACTCCGTAAGGGCCAAGAACGAGCTCCTGCAACTGGACATCCAGTTCCGTGAGGTGGACCTGAGCGAGACTCCGGAAGCGTGGCAGGAGGTAGAGCGACTCACCGGCGGGCAGCGGCTCACCCCGGTGAAGGTTGAGGGCGATCAGGTGACCGTCGGGTTCAACGGACTCAGTTGAAGCTTCTGAACGGAGGCCGTCGGTCTCCTGAGTAAGTGGGGCAGCAACCGGCGGGGACATAGAGAAGGCAACGTGGTCGTGGCAGTCCCGTGGAGCACACGGGCGTTACGGCAAAGCCGCTGCAAGGCGTTTCCAGCGGCCCGGTGGTGTAGCATGGTTCAACACGCCGCCCTGTCAAGGCGGAGATCGGCGGTTCAAATCCGCTCCGGGTCGCCAACCAACTGACGAGAATCAGCCCTTGGACGTGCGCGTCCGCAAATTTGGATGCGGCTTGGCCCAACTGCAAGACGCGACGAACCAGACCCCTGCCGGCAAGCCTTCGCGGAGCCGGCCGGGATCTCAGTCAAGTGCTATGAATCGGAGCTGGGGCTAGAGAGTCTCTACCAGCGTGAGCCTCCACCACCGAACCCACCGCCCGGGCCGCGCGGCTGACGCGCACGCGCCTCGTTCACGGTGAGCGTACGTCCGCCCATCTCTTTGCCGTTCAGGTTGGAGATCGCCGCCTCGGCCTCGGCCGAACCGGGCATCTCAACAAAGCCGAATCCGCGGGAGCGTCCAGTCTCGCGGTCTCGCACAACGGTTACCTCTTGCACTTCTCCGTGCACTTCAAAGGCTTCCCGCAGCTCATCTTCCCTTGTCTCGTAGGCAAGGTTTCCTACGTATATCCTCAATTCCGTCTCCTCCTCTCGGATGGTCAGTCATGCCGTTTGCCGGCATTCACCGTCTCTGCTCGGAGTGAGCCTTGAGGCCCCCTCCGCGCACATGGAATTCTCACCACATGACCCTGGGTGCGGCACGTCTCTGACTGAAGCAGTCACTACAGAATACCGGCCTGTCTCCTCGGGGTACAAATGGCACTGTTGTATCGCATCCGCACTCGGCGCATACTACCGGATACGCCTCGCGGGAACTTTGGACAAAGCCGCCATTACGCTCGGCCCGCCGGCTTTGCCGGCAGGTTCTGCACCGTTTCGGCTGGTTCGTAAATCCCTTTTCCGCGTGAAACGCCTGATCCTCCGCGCTGAACGTGAAGGGCTGTCCGCAGTCCACACACGTAAGTGCCTTGTCCTCATAATCCATCAGTGACCTCCTTTCTTCTTGTAGTTGGCGAGAGAGTGGTCACCGATACCGAGGAGTTCAAGACAATCCGCTGGGCTCCGGGGACACCAACCATCGGCCGGGCAGGGCTCAAAGGACGCTGTTACGAACTGGGCTCTGGGACTCAATATACCGCCACCGTGCGCAAGTATAGCACACTCCGCATTCGTGCGCACCATGAATCCCAAAAGCACGGCCAATCCGCTCAAGTAATGTGGCAATTACCCTCCATAATTCCTTATACTTATGAGGTCATGCTCTTCCCGACGACACCCACCGGCACTATGGAACCTGAAAGAAGGAAGAGACGCAGCCGGGCGCCGCTGTGCGCGGGAGCAGGGGCTGGACTCCCGGGACTGGCCGGACTCACGAATGCTGTGGCCGTCCCGGACTCCGGCGGAAGGCCGGCGGACCCGTAGACCGCCGCCCGCCTGTGCTCCGCGGCACGCGCAGTGGGCGGCCCTAAAGGAGGAATCCGTGATACGCAGCTTTGGAGACAAGAGGCCCAGGATTCACCCCACAGCCTTCGTCAGCGAGGCGGCGTACGTGGTGGGTGACGTGGAGATTGGCGAGGGCTCAAGCGTGTGGCCGGGCGCCGTCATACGGGCCAACCGCTACAAGATACGCATCGGGCGCCACGTCAACGTACAGGACAACAGCGTCATCCACGCTGACGAAGATGCCACCTACGGCGACTACATCACCATAGGCCACCAGGCGCTCAGTCACGCAACAGTCGTGGAAGACCACTGCCTCATCGGCAACGGAGCCGTAGTCAACGGCTACAGCACCATTCGCCACCACTCGCTGATTGCGGCCGGCGCCGTGGTCCTGGAGCGAGTCGAGATTCCGCCAAACTCGCTTGTGGTCGGCGCGCCGGGAGAGGTCAGGCGAACCGTCATGGAGCGTCACCTGGAGCTGATGAATCGCTACAACACGGACTACCAGCAATACACTCGCGATTTCAAGGAGGCGGGCCTCCAGGACCCCGACCAGGAGAGCTTCACCGACCCCAACGTCTAGCGGGCGCGGCTTGTCCACCACCGGCCCCACCTTTAGAATTCAGAACGTGGACGGAAACGAGCTATGAGAACAATCGACCTGCGCAGCGATACGGTAACCCATCCTTCACCCGCCATGCGCCGGGCTATGGCCGAGGCCGAGCTGGGAGACGACGGCTGGGGCGACGACCCAACCTTGAACCGGCTCCAGGAGCGCGTGGCCTCCCTGCTGGGCAAGCAGGCGGCCGTCTTCGTGCCCAGCGGCACCATGGCAAACCTGGCCGCCGTCCTGGCCCACTGCCAGCGCGGCGAGGAGATCATCGTCGGAGACCAGTCCCACATCTACCTCTATGAGTACGGCAGCGTCTCGGCGCTTGGCGGCGTTGCCTACCGGCAGCTTCCCAACGCTGAGGACGGCACGCTCGACCCAAACATGGTGGAGGAAGCCATCCGACCGGTTTCGCCGAGGTTCCCGCGCACCGGTCTGGTATGCCTGGAGAACACACACAACCGATGCAGCGGCCAGGCGCTCACGCGGGAGTATACGGAAGCCATTGCGGACATAGCCCACTCGCGCGGGGCCTCCCTCCACGTGGACGGCGCACGAATCTTCAACGCCGCGGTCTGCCAGGGCGTGCCGGCGAGCGAGCTCGTTAAGACAGCCGATTCGCTCATGTTCTGTTTCTCCAAGGGCCTGTCCTGCCCCGTGGGCTCCATCATCAGCGGCGACAGCGAGTTCATTGCGAGGGCCCGCAGGGTTCGCAACTCGCTGGGCGGCGGAATGCGCCAGGTGGGCGTACTCGCGGCCGCGGGCATGGTTGCGCTCGACGAAATGGTGGAGCGGCTGGCGGACGACCACGCCAACGCGCGGCGGCTTGCGGAGGGGCTGGCCAACATCCCAGGCATCCTCATCGACCCGGCCCGCATACACACCAACATCGTGATCTTCGAAGTCGCGGACGGCGAACCGGTCGAGTTCATGCGCCGGCTGGGAGAGCTAGGCGTGCGAGCCTCCCACACCCACGGCGCCAAGCTGCGCATGGTCACACACTACGGCATCGAGCAGCAGGACATAGACGACGCCCTGAACGTGGTGGAGTCTGTTGCCGCGGAAGCCGTGAGAGTCCCGGGATAATGGACGCCAGGCCAGGTGAAGGGTCTCCCGGGACTTCCCCGCTGCGCGCCGGCCTGACCGCGGGGGCCGCAGCGGCGATATGCGGATCATTGCTGAACCTGCCGCTTCACTCGCCATCCGACACGCTCATGAACAGCGCAACCGTGACCGCAGCCGCGCTTGCGGGCGGCGTTGGCGCCGGCCTGCTGTGGCGGGTGCTGGGCCGCAGCCAGCGTCGTACCTTGTACTTCCTAGGAGCCATGACGCTCGCACTGGCATTGACGGCAGCAGCGGCCGCAGCCGGAGAGACTGAGTTGGAGCGCAGCGTATCCTACATGGTGCCGCTGGCCGCGCTCACCATTGCAGTCACGGCGGCATTGACTTTGCTCCTGATGACAGCCCGTCGCGCCCTGCCGATGGCTGTGACCATCGCGTCGGTGCTGGTGGCGCTTGGCGTAGGCGCCGCGCTGGCCGGCATGGGCGATCAGGAGAGCGGCGAGCTGGAGCTGCCGCCCAGGACTGCGCCGCTATCGGTCGAGAGCTCCGATTCCCTTTGACGTACGCCAGGAGACACTGAACATGAGAATGCACACGGCTCGAATTCTGAAGGCGGCTGTAGCCGCATCGCTGCTCGCATCTCTGCTGCTGATGGCGGCCTGCGGCAGCGAGCCCGACCCGACGCCCACGTCGCCGCCACCGCCAACTGCGACCTCCACACCTACGCCGCAACCCGCGGCCACGTCACCGGCAACCGACGCGCCGGCGGCAACGGACGCGCCTGCTGCCACGGCGACGTCACAGCCGCCAGCCGCCACTGCCACGGCCGAGCCTGAGGCCACAGAGCCGCCTCCCACGGAACCTGCCGCTCCCAGAGACACTGGCGACTACGACGGCTTCACATTCGTGGTCTCTGACGGCTCGGAAGCCACCTTCACGGTCGAGGAGCAGCTTGCAAGCCTGCCCCTCCCGAACGACGCCGTGATGCGCACGACATCCCTCTCCGGCGAGGTCCACCTGGACGGCAGGCCCAGTGTGGTGGAGGTCGAGCTGCAGACCCTGTCGAGCGATCAGGATTTTCGCGACCGGTACGTGAGAAGCAGGATGTTCGGCGAGTATCCCCTGGCCATATTCACGGTGGATGACATCGGCGGGATTCCCGACGGCCTGGCCGACGGTGAAGAGGTCGCCACCACTGTGGACGGCTCGCTCGAGGTTCACGGCGGCGTGTTCCCGCTCACGTTCGAAATCCAGGCCAGGGACGATGGGGACAGCTTGTTCATCCTGGGGCGCACCACGTTCACGTGGGACCAGCTGGAGGTGCCGCGACCGCAGGCCCGGTCAGTGGTCAGCATAGAAGACGAGGTTCGTGTTAACATACTGCTGCAAGTCGTGCCGCAGTAGCGGCCCGGCCCGGCAAACAAGGAGGAATTGCAATGAAGGCGGTACAGGTATCACAGACAGGCGGACCGGAGGTACTGGAGTACAGGGATGTCGCCGACCCCGTGGCCGGGCCTGGACAGGCGGTCGTCAACCTGCAGGCGTCGGGCGTCAACTACATGGACGTGTACTTGCGCTCAGGCGCCAACCAGCCGCAGCTGCCCGTCATCCCCGGAGGCGAGGGCGCAGGCGTCGTGACCGAGGTGGGCGAGGGCGTCACCGAGGTGGAGGTTGGCGACGTGGTCACGTACACGGGCGCAGGCTCGTCCTATGCGGAGAGAGTCGTTGTGCCCTCATGGCGGCTGGTGAAGATGCCCGAGGGACTCGACGCCGAAGTAGGCGCCGCCGTAATGCTCCAGGGCATGACGGCCCACTACCTCTGCTATTCAACCTACCCGCTGAAGCCCGGAGACGTGTGCATTGTACACTCAGCTGCCGGCGGCGTTGGCCTGCTTCTGACGCAGATGTCCAAGGCGCTCGGGGCGACGGTCATCGCCACGGTGTCAACGGAGGAGAAGGCGGAGCTTGCCCGCGGGGCTGGCGCCGACCACGTGATCAACTACGCAGAGCTGGACTTCGCTGCGGAGGTGGAGCGCATCACCGGCGGCGAGGGCGTGCAGGTGGCATACGACGCAGTGGGCCTCGCCACCTACGAAGGCAGCCTCGCGAGCCTGGCCCCTCGGGGTATGCTCGCACTCTATGGACAGGCCAGCGGCCCCGTGCCGCCCATCAACACCGCCTTGCTCGGCAGGAAGTCGCTGTTCCTGACGCGCCCCTCGCTGGGCGGATACACCGCCACGAGAGAGGAGCTTCTGCAGCGCGCCGGAGATGTGCTCGGGTGGGTGCAGGAGGGTTCCCTGGACGTGCGCATCCACGGCAGGTTCCAGCTCAGCGACGCGTCCGAGGCGCACAGGCAGCTGGAGGGCCGGCTGACCACCGGGAAGCTGTTACTCATCCCGTAGCACACTCTCTGCAAGACTCATCCGGGGCCGGTGTGGCCGGGGGAGACGGAGTTGAGCACCGAGCATGACGAAATACGAGGCCGCGTACGGGCCGTGCGTGAGCGGCTGACGCGCGCAGCCGAGCGCGCCGGCCGCGATTCTGCGGACGTGACGCTGCTCGGCGCGTGCAAGACCGTGGACCGCGACCGGGTTGTGCAAGCGGTGGAGCTTGGTATCAGCCACCTCGGCGAGAACTTCGTTCAGGAGGCTGAGGAGAAGTTCGGCGGGAGCGAGCGACCGGAGAGTCTGGCCGGTCTCCACCTCATCGGCCATCTCCAGTCCAACAAGGTCAAACGCGCCGTCGCACTCTTCGACGCCATTCAGTCCGTGGACAGCGTTCGCCTGCTGTCGCGCATAGACGCCGCTGCAAGGGAGCTGGATCGGCGTGTGCACGTCTACGTCCAGGTCAACCTGGCCGGGGAGGCCACGAAAGAGGGTGTGAGTCCGGCGCTCGTCGGCGAGTTGGCGGAGCACGCCGCCGCCTGCGAGAACGTGCGTCTGGCGGGGCTGATGGCCGTGCCGCCACATACGGAGGACCCGGAGGGAGCGCGCCCGTACTTCAGGATGCTGAGAGAGCTGCGGGACGAGGTGTGCTGGCTGGACGCCTGCTCCGGCGCCTCACTCGGCCTGTCGATGGGCATGACGGCCGACTTCGAGGTTGCCATTGAGGAGGGAGCGACGCTCGTCAGAGTCGGCTCCGCGATCTGGGGCGCTCGGCCGTGACGGCCGCTGCCTAGCCGGTACCCGTCGCCTCCGCCTCAAGGTCGCGATAGAGGTCGACCTCGTCGGCCAGATCTGCAGCCCGCAGGTTCGCCCAGTCGATGCCGGCTGCTGTCTCGCGGAGAATGCCCACCACCATGGCGGCCTCAAGCTGCGTCGTGCCGTCAGCGCCGGTCTCCAGGTTGTACCAGAACAGGGTTGCGCTGCTAGCGCGCGGATCGTCGAAAACGCGGCTCAGGATGGAAATGCTGTAGCTCTGCATTTCCGACTTTCCGGAATCTGAGGCCGGGTCCAGCCCGTTCACGAGCAGGCCGACTATGGGATCTGCGACGGAGATGTCAAACTCCGCGCCCAGGTACTGGGCCCGGCCGCCGGCCCCCCACTCCTGCAGCGCCGAGTCCACGCTCTGCGACAGCCAGGCGTCGTAGGCCGCAGCCTCCTCGGAGAGGCCGTCGGCGGGAGTCACCTCCTGCGGCGCTGACCCGCCGCGCGGCGACACCAGCAGCGGCACCATCAGCGATCCGATCAGCGACACCGCGACGACGCCCACCACGACCATCTTGAGCGTGGAAAATCCCCGGCTCTCGGTGCGCGGCTCGTCCATGATTGGACGGTCGGCAAGGTCTTCCACGTCTTTGGGGTCCGGGTACTCCCACTCCTCGTACTCGTCGCCGGGGCCGCCTCGGTTGCTCAGCATGGCAGCATTCTAGGGGAGAACGAGCGCAGGCGCAAACGCCGCCATGTCTGCCAGGCGAGGCTCGACCATCCAGAGCCGCGGGTTTACAATTCCGCACATCGGCCGCGTCAAGGAATTGCCGGAATGCCGCAAGTCGACTTCTCGCACTTTGCGCGCTTCAGGAGGATGAGTATGACGACAAAGCAAAAGAGTTTCTCGTACCATTGGGGCTCCGGCGTAGTGGCCGAGGAGGCCCAGGTGGAAGGCACGTACCACCGCCCTACACTGCAGCTGCTCAAGTACACTGAGGGCGAAGCGGCCGGGCAGGTCGCCATCCGGTTCTGCCACTACGGCCACAGCGGGGGCTTCAATCGCTCGCCGCTGCTGATGTCGCCGGACGAGCTGTCGGACATGGGCGCGGCCCTCCGCGAGACGCCCGAGCTGCTGGAGCTACTCAGGAGGTTGCTGGACACCCAGCCCGCAGGCTAGCCGCTGCCGCCGTCGCCGGACGAGTGGTTGTGGCCGCGCAGCCAGCCGTACACCAGCGCGCCGCTTGACGCGCCGAGCAGCGGCCCGGCCCAGTATACCCAGTGGCTCGACCACACCCAACCGCCCAGCGCAGGACCGAACGACCTTGCGGGGTTCATCGACGCGCCGGAGATCGGCCCGCCGAACGTGGCCTCCAGCGCAACCGTCATTCCGATTGCCAGCGCCGCCGCCTGCCCGACGGCCCGCACGTCGGTGGCAACCGCCATGATCACGAACATCAGAATGAATGTCAGCGCAACCTCCATGCCCAGCGACTGCGCGTCGCTTCCTGCTGGCAGTGTCGCCCCCATGTCGCCCACGCGCCCGAACAGCAGCAGGTGCCCACCGCTGGCCGCGGCCGCGCCGGTCAGCTGCGCGCCCCAGTACACCGGTACCTCTCGCCAAGGGAAGTGGCGCGCCAGCGCAAAGCCAAGGGTGACCGCCGGGTTGATGTGCGCGCCGGAGATGTGGCCCGTGGAGTAGACCATCGCGGCCACGATCATGCCGAACGTGAGGGAAATGCCAAGGTGTCCTATGCTGCCGCCGGACACCTCATTGACGACGATAGCGCCTGCGCCAGCAAAGACGAGGCCTGCGGTGCTAAGCGCCTCCACGACCGCCCGCCGGATGACGGGGTCTCTACTGCCCGCGTCCGGCAACGGCTAGTACCTTGAGACGTTGATCTCGGTCATCTTCCCGGTCACAAGGAAGATGACGCGCTCAGCAATGTTAGTGGCGCGATCCGCAATCCGCTCCAGGTCGTGCGCCACCCACAGCAGGTACGTTGCCCTCTGGATGGTATTCGTGTCCTGCACCATGAAGAATATCAGCTCCCTGTACACCTGGTCATAGAGCGCGTCCACCTCGTCATCGTCGTTGCAGACCGCCAGCGCCGCCACGGTGTCCCTGTGCACCAGCGCGTCCAGGCTTCGGCGCAGCATGTCAGTCGCCATCTCCGACATCCTGGGCAGGTCGATGAGCGGCTTCAGGGGAGGCTCACCCTCCATCATCAGGCATATCTTGGCGATGCCCTCCGCGTAGTCGCCCATGCGCTCCAGCTCCACTGCTATGTGCAGCATTGCGATGATGTTGCGGAGGTCGCCGGCCATGGGCTGCTGGGTAGCGATCAGCTCGATGCACTGCTCCTCGAGGTTGTACCGCTTGCTGTCGATGTAGTCGTCCTCGCGAATGACCTGACGCGCGGCCTCGGCGTCTCTGCGTTTCAGCGCATCCAGGGCCTTGGCAATGGCCTTCTCGACCATACTGCCAAGGATCAGCAGGTCGCTCTGGAGCATCCTCAGATGCCTGTCAAAGTCCGCTCTTACCATTAGTCCACCTCCCTGCGTGCGCCTGTCCATCAGCTGAAGCGGCCGGTGATGTAGGCCTCCGTGTGCTCGCTCTTGGGATTGGTGAAGACCTCGCTCGTCGGGCCGTATTCCACCAGGTAGCCCGCCTTGTCCTGGTCCATCATCAGGAACGCCGTGTGGTGCGAGACCCGGGCGGCCTGCTGCATGTTGTGCGTCACGATTATGATGGTGACCTCCTGGGACAGCTCGCGTATCAACTCCTCCACGGCAAGCGTGGCCATTGGGTCTAGGGCGGAGCACGGCTCGTCCATGAGGATCACCTCCGGCTCCACCGCAAGCGCCCGCGCGATGCACAGCCGCTGCTGCTGACCGCCGGAGAGCTGCAGGGCGCTCTGCTTCAGCCGGTCCTTCACCTCGTCCCAGAGCGCCGCGCGCCTGAGCGACCGCTCCACCCGCTCTCCCAAGTTGCCGCCAATCCCGTTCACCTTCAGCCCGAATGCTACGTTCTCGAAGATCGACTTGGGGAACGGATTGGGCTTCTGGAACACCATCCCGATGCGGCTGCGGAGCTCCACCGGGTCCACGCCGGCGCCGTAGATGTTCTCGCCCTGGTAGAGCACCTCGCCGTCCACGTGGCCGCCCGGCGACATCTCGTGCATGCGGTTGAGGCAGCGAACCAGCGTGCTCTTGCCGCACCCGGACGGACCGATGACGGCGCTGACCCGCCTGCGATATAGGGACAACGTGACATCCTTGAGGGCGCGGACTTCGCCGTAGAACGCATCGAGGTTGCGCACGTCAATGACCGACTCTGGGGCCGCGTCCCTCTGTGATTCCACCGTAGCCTCCGCCGTCTCAATCTGGGGCAGATTCAGAAAGTTCTCGGTCACCATCTGCTTCTCCTAGCGTATATGTTCCGCAGGGTTATGGCAACTGCGTTCATCATCAGGAGCACCACCAGAAGCACCACGATCCCGGCCGCTGCGTTCTCCTGGAATGCCGGCAGAGGCCTGCCGATCCAGCTGTATATCTGAACGGGCAGCACAGTGAAGGAGTCGGTGGGTGAACTGGGGACGAAGAGCACGGTTGTATACGCTCCCACCACGATTAGAGGAGCCGTCTCGCCTATGGCCCTGGCCAGCGCGAGTATGAATCCGGTCAGTATGGTTGGCACGGCCGCCGGCAGCACCTGGTGCCAGACGGCCTGCCAGCGCGTGGCACCCAGTGCCATCGCCGCTTCCCGCATTGAGGGAGGCACCGACCGTAGCCCTTCACGGGACGCTACGATGATTATCGGGAGTATCAGCAGCGCCAGGGTCAGGGCGCCCGCCAGGATGCTGCGACCCAGGCCCATTCCGTACACGAAAACCGCAAGCCCCAGCAGCCCGTACACAACGGACGGTACCCCCGCCAGGTTGTTAATGTTTATCTCGATGGTCCGAGTTATCCAGTTTCGCGTGGCAAACTCCTCCAGGTAAATAGCGGCTCCCACGCCCGTTATGATGGCGAAGAGCGCCGTGAACATCATCACCCAGAGAGTTCCGGCCAGCGCGGACTTTGCCCCGGCCTCCTCCGGCTTGTAGGAGGGGAAGCT
>DAOUKJ010000031.1:0-11639 GCA_034421435.1 Dehalococcoidia bacterium
GCGGCCAGTATGGCCACCAGGAACACCGGCATGATGACATTGATGAAGACGTCCAGCATGGGATTGGTTCCGGCGGTCCGGGGCCTTTCGGCCTGCTAGCCGCCGAAGAAGCGCTTGGGCGCGTCCACCATCATCGTGTTGATCGCTTCGTCGCTCACGCCAAGCTCCCTGAGACGGGGCAGGACGCGTCGGCTGATGAAGCTGTATCCGTCCGGGTTGTTCGCACTTCTGCGGCCCGCGTTCTCCGGCAGTATCGGTTTCCATGAGCCGAAGTCGTGGGACATGGTCACCTGCGCCGCATGACCCAAATCGACCAGGCGCTTGATCACCTGTGTCCGCTCCTCCCAGCCGAGCGCACCCGGGCCGCCGGGGAAGTGGTCCATGCCCAGGAAGCACCCCCTGGACACGATTCCCAGCAGATAGTCCATGTCGTCGGTATCGTTGCTGTGGCCGATGCACACCCGGCCCATGTCCACGCCCTCCTCCTCGAACACCTCCATCTGCAGGGTGCCGGTCTGGGCTATCGACGAAGTGTGCGTCGAAATCGGCACACCGGTCCGGTTGCATGCGCGCGCCGCCGCCCTCAGCATCAGCTCGTTCGACGGCAGCAGCCGGCCGTCCTGCACATTCCCAACGTCGGTTGCAATCTTGATGACCCCGGCGCGGATGCCAGTGCCCTCGATGCCCTCCTCGATCTCCCGCGCGAACGATCCAGCAAGCTGGTCTGCGGTCACGCCGTTGGCGATGGCTCTGGGAATGTCCAGCCATACGCCTGTGCAGATCACGATGTGGAGGTTGACCTGCTCCGCAACGTCCTTGAGAAGCCTCATGTTCCGGCCCAGGTCCATGGTGGTCACGTCCACAATGGCGCCCACGCCCTCCGCGGCCGCCTCGTTGAGTGCGGCGGCGCGCTCCTCCACGTCGGCATCATGATCGAAGAGGTCCGGGAAGGTGAACGCGATTCCGGCAGAGCTTTCACGCACGTGCTCGTGCATCAGCGTGAAGCCCAGATCACCGGCGGCCACCGGTCCAAGTATCGTATTCACTGTGGCCATTACGACCTCCAGGCGATTGAGTTTGGAAGCGGCCGAGACCGCTCCGTGCAAGTGTAGCTTTGGCGCGTGAGCGGCGCAAGGCGCGGTTCCGGCCCCAAGCTCGGGCAATGGGGATAGTCCGCGCGCGGTAGTGCACACATACGCCACTACCTGCATCCCAAGAGGGCTGTACGGGCGTTTTTGACACCCCTTTTCTTACCGGCTGCCAGCCCTCGCCGGTCTTATCCCTTGTCCCTGGACCTGTTCAGGCCGGGGACAAGCTGTAACACGAGCATTGCCAGGAAGCACGCCCCGGCTATCAGCGCACCTAAAGCAGGGATCGCAGTCGCTCCGACGCCGAGATCGCTCAGCTCAGCGGCGTCGCGTTCTACCTGTGCGACCATATATGCGTAAGAGACGAAAGTGACAGCCAAGCCTAACGCGGCGATGATTGCCGCCACAGCGCGGGGCAACACCATCGAGATGATGCTCAACACGCCGAGCACGAGCAGAATGTAGAAGAACGCTTGAAACGCGGGCAACTCATCATTTTCCGTGGCTACCGCTATGAGGGTGAAGTTCAAGCCGCCCGCCGTCTCGCCATTGGCGGAGATGAGGAAGCCGTACCAGGGCATGAAGATGCTCACCAGCACAAGGACGCCCGCGACCAGCCCGCCGATGCCCGCCACGTTCACTCTGACGAACCCCGGAAGGGCGTCGACTCCCAACGGCTTCGGGGCCGTGGCCCTCTCGCCATCTTCTGCTGCGGCTCCATCTCCGGCTTCACCTTCAGCCTCTCCCTCGCCGACAGTGCGCCCGAACCGGCGCGCCTGAGCGCCCTTCAGCACTGCGCTAAGCCATTCGATGGTGGCCGGGTTCCGTTGCAATATATGGCGATGCTGAAACTGCAAAGCGGCAATGGCTGCGAACGACATCAGGACCAGCCAGAAAGCAGTGGAAGTGACTATCAGAAGGATGACCAGACCCAGCGCGGCTATAGCTATCCGTGTCTCCACCTGCACGTCGTGAGGCGCGAAGTAGGTCGCGGACGCCGCCAGTCCGAGAAGCGCCAAGAGCAGCTTGTAGACCAGAGGCACGCCAAGTATGAAGGCGGACAGCAGGATGACGACGCCAAGGCCGGGAACAATGAGTCGCTCTTGGATTTGCATTAGCTTGACTCCTTATTCTGTATCCATCCGTGCTTGATTGATAGGAGTATAGCAGAACTCCGCGCGCCTCAACTGACGGGCAGCTGCCTCCGCGCCCGGTGTCCGGTCTCCGGAAGGCTGAGCGCCGCGATGGTTGCTGTCAGCGGCATGGCAGCCAGAACGGCCAGACTCGGCACGTACGAGCCGAGCGCGTCCGTGGCCACGCCAACCATGAACGGCGAGAGCACCGTGGAGGCATTGCCGATTGTCAGCACGGCTGCGGTGACCAGCGCCACCCGCTCCATGTCCACGCCCGGCAGCTCCATTGCGACAGTGAACACCGTGGGCAGGAACAGCCAGAAGCTGAACCCCAGCAGGACTATCGATGCGAGAATGATGGGCGTGTTGTTGAAGTAGAACGCGCCAAATGCACCGATGGGAAAGAGCAGTCCGGGCACGCCCAGCATGGGCCTGTGCAGTCCCAGGCGCGCCAGAAGGAACCCGGACAGCAGGTTCACTACGACGCCCATCAGAGGCAGCAACGCGAGTATCGCTGTTGCCTGCTGGAGGGGCATATCGAACACCTCGTTGTAGTAGGTGGGCAGCCATGAGCTATAGCCGATGAACATCGCAAACGGCCCCACAAGCGCAAACGACAGCAGCAGCGTGTTTCGCTCGCGCAGGGCGGCCAGCACCGACTTGGCAGACATGGTCTGCCCGGCGGCCGCATCGGCGGCGCCGCCGCGTCCGAGCGCTAGCCAGGCCAGCATGGCCGCGAACGCGACGCACCCGTAGACCATGAGCACGAGCCGCCACTCCAGGGCGTCCGCCAGCGGCACGCTCAGGAACATGGCGGTGGCCACGCCCGTGCCCTGCGCGGCCAGCATCAGCGCGTTCATCACTCCTCGCTCCGTGGGCCTGAACCACTCGACTATCAGCGAGGCCGTGGACGGCAGCAGGATGGCCCCGCCAATCCCGAAGCTAATGCGCAGCGGTAGCAGCGTGGGAATGTCGGTCGTCAACGGCGCAAGAATACCCGCCGACATGAGCAGGCCGCTCACGATGACCGCCCGCCGGGTCCCCAGCCTGGAGGAGATGACACCGCCCGGTATGAGACAGACCGTGAAGGCCAGGAAGACGAGCACCATCAGGAGGCTAACGTAGCTTCTCGATACGCCGTACTCGTCGATGATCAGCGGAAACAGGGGCGCGGCGGAGAACAGGTTGAGGCCAATGGAAACATGCAGGGGCAATAGGGCCCCCGCTATGAACCAGCGATAGGAGCTAGCATCCGGGCGCTGTATGTTGCTCTCCCCTGCCTGACGTCCCGATTACGCAGACCCCCGCGCAACTCGTTCGGCCTCCACCAAAACCTCTTCCCCCTTGATGGGGGAAGATTGAGATGGGGGTGAACAGTTCGTGGACAATCGACCTAATTGCCCCCATCCTAAACCTTCCCCCGCAGACGGGGGAAGGGACTATGCTCTGCGTAAACGACCTGCCTCCGAACGCTGACGCTCGGAGGCAGGAGCTTCATGTGTACCTCGGTTGCCGATCGTGTCCCTGGTCTAGCCGGGCGTCGCGCTCCAAACGGTGAAGTTGCCGCCCGTGGGCGTCGGGCCGCCGGACACGCCTATCTCAGCAGGCTTGCTGATCTGGCGAGCGCCTGCCCTGCCCTGGATCTGCTGGATCGAGTCGGTGTGCATCCAGAAGCGGGTGCGACCTGCGCCTGCGTTGCCGCCGCTGGGCGACGCGGGATTCGGCCCCTCAATCGTGATGTCGGTCCCGTAGAAATCCAGAGCCTCGCCTCGCTGCACTCCGGCGAACCGGATGCCCTCCAGGTGGAACTGGTGGAACAGCGTGAAGCCGTCGTACATGTTCTCGAACGACAGGTCGCTGGGGCTGAGGCCTGAGCCTTCGTAGATCTTCCGGCCCGTCTCGTCCGTGGCCGCCTCAGCCTCCTCCAGCGTAGGGCCGAAGCTGCGCACCTGCGTCCTGTCCGACGCGACGTTGAGGATGTAGACGGGCTTCTGCTTCATGTCCTTTGCGCGCTCCGGCGTGGTAAAGAGGTACGCGGCCGACGCCATGATTGGGATGTCGTTGTCGAAGAGGTTGGCGGGCTTGGCGATCCAGCGCGCCGCCAGGTAGTCCTCGACGGTGAGCACCTCCGGTCTGTGCTGCGCCCAGAACCCTTCCGGGAACATGAGGCCGTTGCGCTTCTCGTTCACGACGAAGGGCGCCATCATGTCATGGTTTTTGCCGTACTTGCGGCAGTAGGCCTCGAACTGCATGGCCGTGGTGTAGCAGGCCACCGTGCCCCACAGTGTGGAGTACTTGCCCGGCCCGGTGACGGTATTGCCGCCGGCGGCGCCCTGCCCCACGTAGTACCGACCGCCGAAGTTGTGCCAGCCCTTGAGGACAAGGCAGACCTCTGTGAGACCCTCACCTACGGCCTGCGCCGCGGTCACGACTGCGTTCGACATACAGCCGGGGCCGTACATCGTGAAGTTCACGTTGGTCAGCTCCGGCATGTTCATCAGGATCCAGTCCGCGCTGAGCCGCGCGATACCGTCGAGCGGGTTGTCCGTGGACTTGTACGTGTTCAGGAAGTCCGGCGGAATGGGCTTGTCTGACGGCCAGGGCGACCCCGTAGAGGTCTCCTGCGCCATCACCAAGCCGTCCACCTCGTCAGGCCGTACGCCCGCGTCCTCGATGGCGCGGCGCAGCGCGAGGATGCTCCACGCGCCCAGGCTTGTGTCGGTGGTCTCGTCCCAGCGTCGCGCCGTCGGCGAGTGGCCTATCCCTACGGCCGCCACCTTGCCCTTGTGCTCCCAGATACCCAGCCCCTCAGTGCTTCTGTACATTGATGCAGGTGCATTCTGAGTTGGCATACCTCACCTCCCTTTATTGCTGTTGGGGATCGTGCGAGGGTGACGCGGTCAGCCGACCACGCGCCACTCGGGCACCTTCTGGCCGGTGGTGGGCGTGACCTCGAACTCCACCTGAACAGGGGCGCCCACGGGAACGTCGTCCACGGGCGTGCCGGGCAAGTGCGAGAGCATCTTGATGCCCGGGTCTTCCTCCAGCTCCACCACGGCGATGTTGAAGGGCTGGTCCTCGGCGAGGATCGTGACCGGGCAGTCGTACATGACGCCGTAGCCGTAGACCCTGCCGCGCCCGCTCATCTCTCTCCACTCGAAATTGTTGCCGGGCTCGCACCCTGGGATGTTGCAGGTTGCAGCGGGCGGGTGCTGCAACATATTGCAGTCTGTGCAGTACTGGATCACCAGCCGGTCCTCATTTGCGGCATCCCAAAAGGGCTTGTCAATCTCGTCAGGTACCGGGGACTGCTTGGGCATGTCTCACCTCCGCTGTGGATTGGTTGAAGTCGATGGAATCATAGGCCATACGTAACCTGTAGTCAAGCGTAGTTCGTAGCTGCGAGCACAGGTGAGCGGCTTCGTCGACACCCGCGCGGGTGTCCGCCGCCACTTTCAACACGCCCACCCTGATGCGAATACGAATTCTGGAGCAGGCGCTTGCTCGCGCTCCAGTCCGGCCTGGCTCTCGGAGACGAATCTCGGCTATGCCTGCAGGCCGCGCGGCCCCTCGTACTGCACGCGTGGCCTGAACAGCCGGTTGTCCTCCTGCTGCTCGATCACGTGGGCCACCAGCCCAGCTATGCGGGCGCACTGGAATATCGGCGTGTCCAGAGGCACGGGAATGTCCAGCAGGTAGAAGAGCAGCGCAATCGGGTAGTCGGCGTTGGGGTACAGGCCCCGCTCCCGGAGCATGACCTCCTCCACCGTGCGATAGATGGCGTGAAGCTCGCGGCCCTCCGGCCTGCGTTCGGCGAGAGCCTCGATGTAGTCGCGCAGGAACAGCGCGCGCGGGTCGTAGCGGCGCATGTAGACGCGGTGGCCGAACCCCATGATTCGAGCCCGCTGCCGGAGCTGATCCATCACGTACTCCTCGGCCGCGGCCTCGCCGCCGTTGTTGTAGATGTCCAGCAGCATCGATATGGCGGCCTCGTTGGCGCCGCCGTGCAGCGGCCCCTTGAGCGACGCAACCGCGCCGGTGAGCGCCCCGTAAACGTCCGCAAGCGTGGAGCCGATAACACGCGCTGCGAAGGTGGAGTTCGCCATCTCGTGCTCCACGTAGCACGTGAGGATGCGATCGAAACCCTCCAGAGACTCCGCGTCCGGCCTCTCCCCCCGAATCATGTACAGAAAGTTCTCGGCGAATCCCAGCGATGGGTCCGGCCGCACGACGGCCATGCCGTTCAGCGCCCGGTAGGCGTTCACCGCGACCGCGGGGGCACGCGCGAGCAGCCTGACGCCCTTGGCCAGGTTCGCCTCACGAGAGGTGTCGGTCAGCAATCCCGGTTCCTCGTAGCCGGCCAGGAACGAGATGCCCGTGCGCAGGGCGTCCATCACCACCGTGTCCTTGGGCAACAGTTCCAGCAGGCGGTAGGCGTCCTCAGGCAGCTCGCACTGCGACATGAGTGCGTCGTTCAGGGCCAGTGAGGCGGCCTCGTCCGGAAGCTCGCCGTACATGACAAGGTGTGCCACGTCCACGAACTTCTGGCTGCGCGCCAGGTCGATCAGGTCGTAGCCGCGAATCAGGATGACCTCATCATCCACGTCCAGGTACGATAGCTGGGTGACGTTGGAGATGACGCCTTCCAGGCCGGGGCTGTACTGCTGGTTCATCATGCCATCCCCCTACCAGAGTCTAGCCGGCGACATTGCCGGCCACCGCCGAGAGGAGCGCATCCAGGCTCGGCTGCTGCTCCAGTGCCCACACAAGGTCGATCACGCGCCGAGACTGCGCATCGCTCCAGCGGCCCTCCACGTTCGAGAGCAGCTTGGCCTCAACCTCCGCGTCGGTCATGGGGTTGTGGTAATGGCCTCGCGGGAAGCTCTGCTCGCCAATCAGCTTGCGGCCGTCGGCGGTGGTGACGGTTATGCGGTTGGGAATGCCCTCCGGGTAGCCCTTGTCCAGCTCAGGGTCCATGCGCAGCGTAGTCCTGTCCAACAGCGACCGCACCCGCGGGTCTGCCAGCCGCTCGTCCGAGAACGACTCGCTACTGACCGTGCCGTCCAGCAGCGCGACGGCCACGATGTACGGCATGGAGTGGTCGGCTGTCTCGCGAGTCTTGGGTGCCCACTTCTCCGGATCCATCGCGATTATCTCGTACGCTGCGCCGAAAGTGTCTATGTGGACGGACTCGACCGCGTCAGCCACGTCCGCAGCCCCAAGCTGCTGCCTCAGGTCAACGGCGATGTCTACCGCGCTCTGGGCGTGGTACTCCACCGGCCACCTCTTAATGTAAGTGTCAAGAATGCGGGTCGGCCGAGCGCCTTCCTCCAGCGGCGCGAAGGGTGTGCTGTCGAAGTCGTCCACTCTCAGAAGCTGCCGCAGGAATCCCATCTCTCCCTGGAACGGCTGGAACGGGCCGGTGAACCCCTTCTCAGCCAGCAGCGCGGCGAATACCGCGTTGCGCGTGGAGTTGGCGGCCGCAGCCCCCTTCCACATCGAAAGCTCGCCGGCCCTGGTCTGGCGCATCGACGCGTGCGGCACGGTCGCGATGGAGACCGCATGCTCAATCTGCGACGGCGAGAGGCCAAGGAGCGTCCCGGCGCCGCACGCCGCGGCCACCGCGATGTAGTTCACGTGGTCCCAACCGCGCGCTCGAAGGCTCACGGAGTCGCACAGGGCGACGCCGATATCGTACGCCACCGCGATTCCGGCGATGAGATCGCGCACGGGGCGGTTCCGCCACTGGCAGAGCGCCATCAGGCCGGGAATGACGTCGCTGGGGTGCAGCGGCTCCCGCGAGAGGTAGGTGTCGTTGAAGTCCAGGTACCGCACCATCACGCCGTTGGCCAGCGAGGCGGCCTCCGGCGCAACGCGGGCGTCCGTACCCCACAGCGTGGCGCCTCCGGTGTGAGGCAGGTCAAGCGCATAAGCCCTGGCCGCCGATGGTGCGTCTTCGTCGTACGCGGCCATCGCCACGCCGATGCTGTCCAGCACGCGGCGCTTGATCTCGTGGACTGTTGCCTCCGGTAGCTGCTCCCAACGCGTGGCGTGGGCGTAGGATGCGAACAGCGATGCGTAACGGTCTCCCAGCGACTCAGCCATGCGAATGTCCTCCCTGTGGAGCCTGCGCCGAACGCGCCCGGCTCTCGCGGGCAATTCTAGCGGCCACCGATGTGATGGGCAAGGCCATGACGCGCCCGGATCGCCGGCGCCGTCCCACCCGACACCGTGCAGGGCCAATGAGCACCTCTGTACTTCCGCTCATGGTGAGCTTGTCGAACCACTGGAGCGGAAGGGAGCCACGGCGCCGCTCCTGAATTGCGCACCGTGTTGGCGTGCTATACTTAAGCCATGCGCACGCTCGCAGTCCTGTTGCTTGGCCTGATAGCCGTGATGGCCGCCGCCTGCGGCGCTGAGAACACGCCCGTACCACCTGCGAACACGCCCACGGACACCCGCGTCGAGCCGTCGCCAACGCTTGCGCCCACGGACACGCCGCAGCCCACAGCTATGCCGCTTCCGACCTCCACTTCCATCCCAACGGCGACGCATTCTCCGACGGACACGCCGCCTCCGACCGACGCTCCGACGCTCACGCCATCGCCACTGCGATTCGCGACGCCGACGGCTGGGCCAACTGCGACCGTAGACCCAACGGCGCCTCCTGCTCCGACTGCAACCGCTGTTCCCTCCCCCACGCCTCTACCTACGGCCACTCGACCGCCCGCGCCAACTGCGACGCCTGTGCCCGCGCCAACTGCGACGCCCAGGCCCGCGCCAACCGCGACGCCCAGGCCCGCGCCAACTGCGACTCCCGTGCCCGTTTCAACGCCCACGCCGGCTCGCACCATCGGCACGAACGTGGGAGACCTGGCGCCGAACTTCAGCCTGCCTTCCGCAACCGGGTCGTCTCACTCGCTGCTGTCATACAGAGGTGACAGACAGGTTGTGGTCGTGTTCTACAGAGGGTTCTGGTGACCGTTCTGCAGAGCTCAGCTCGGCGAGCTGAAAGATGTATACGGACAGATCCAGGGGTTGAACGCGGAGGTGCTGGCAATCAGCGTGGACAACCTCAGCGATGCGGAGTTTGCGGTGACGGGTCTGGAGATTCCATTCCCAGTCCTGTACGACCTGTCGGCTCAGGTCCCGAGTTCATACGGGGTCTACAACCTGCAGGGTGACAGCGAGGCATCGCCTGCAACCTTCATCGTCGACCTGAATGGCGAAATCCTTTGGAAGTACGTCGGCAGGTCAAAGGGAGACAGGCCGTCGGTGTCGACAATCCTGTCCAACCTGGGCGGCTGAGGCGGTGCGTTGAAGCACACGAATCACTTGGGATTGATTTCAGCTGTTTTGGGAATGACTGTTGTTGGACTGCTATTAGCTCTTGGTGCCAAGAAAGTGCTTCACCCAGAGACTGAAGGCCTGATTGGAGAAGGTGAGATCCATATGGCTAGCAGCCCGGGCTTATATCCAGACTTTACCGTCGAAGAGGTGGCGCGGACTTCAGTGCTTTCCGTAAAGGGAAGAGTTGGTGAAGGTAGATTCCTAAAGAAGAACGCCTCCGGTGAAGAGGGAGCGGTAGGTACTCAGAGTGTTCCAGTCCGGCTGTGGTACTTCGCCCAATTCCATGTAGCCGAGTACCTGAAGGGCTCTGGCCCGGAAGAGATAACGCTAGCGCTACCTGCAGAGCGTGATGGGGATTCAGTAGCCGTGAGAGAAGAGAGCCGGTTGGTGCAAGACGGCACGTACATCCTGCACCTCTTCAACAAGGAAGGCTACGACGAGTGGTACCTGGGACCGAATGTTTACAGATTGTATGAGGGTGGGTACGGGAAGTGGAAAGTCGTGGGGGAATCCGTGGTTTCTGACGACGGGAGAGATGTGACAATGTCTCTCAGTGAGCTGCGCGGCAAGGTTGATGCCGCTTGCAGTTCGCAGGTGAGGCCTGAATTTGCCACAGCTATTCTGGCCAATCAGCACTGTCCCTAGACTGTTGCACCGGCATCCTGTCCAAGCTGGGCGGCTGAGGCCCAACCAATGACGCGCAACGATTCCCGCACTCTGAGGGGATTTCGTGGCGGAATTCATGCCCCAAAATATTGACTTTCCGCCCGCCCTACCCTTATAGTCCGTTCGTTACGGCTCAGGCTGTGGCTAATCGAGGCCGGTTGTGCTATCATTGAGTGCAGCTTCCCTCCTGGGAAGTTGCGTTCTTATGCCAGCACAAAATGCCCGAGTGGCGCAAGGGCAGCGCAACCGATTTGTAATCGGTAGGTTAGCGGGTTCGAATCCCCTCTCGGGCTGTAACGGGCAACAACACGCTCGGAGGTGGAACAGGCACAGGGGGTCTTGGCCGGCCCCCGCACGAATGATAAACTAACGCACGAGGAGGGGTGGGTGAGCGGCTAATACCACCAGACTGTAAATCTGGCGCCCGGAAGGGCTTCGTAGGTTCGAATCCTACCCCCTCCACCAGACAGAAAGCAAGCAAGGAAATCGAAAAGCGATAAGCCCACATAGCTCAGAGGTAGAGCACGTTCTTGGTAAGAACGGGGTCACCGGTTCGACTCCGGTTGTGGGCTCCACGCAAGACGGGCAAACGTAAGGAGGTAACCAGAGGAATGGCAAAGAGGAGGTTTGAGCGAACAAAGCCCCACCTTAACGTGGGAACAATAGGCCACGTTGATCACGGCAAGACCACACTCACGTCGGCGATCACCATGGTCCTCAACAAGCAGGGATTGGGCGATACCGCCTTCCGCAGCTTCGACTCCATCGACAACGCGCCGGAGGAGAAGGCACGAGGCGTGACCATCGCCATCCAGCATGTGGAGTACGAGACGCCCAACAGGCACTACGCACACGTGGACTGCCCCGGCCACGCCGACTACATCAAGAACATGATCACCGGCGCCGCGCAGATGGACGGCGCAATCCTGGTGGTCAGCGCACCGGACGGCCCCATGCCGCAGACCCGTGAGCACATCCTCCTGGCCCGCCAGGTGCAGGTGCCCAGCATCGTCGTGGCGCTCAACAAGGTGGACGCCATGGACGACCCGGAGCTGCTTGAGCTAGTGGAGCTTGAGCTTCGCGACCTGCTCAGCAGCTACGGCTTCCCCGGCGACGACATCCCCATCGTTCGCGTCAGCGCCCTCAAGGCACTGGAGGACGAGGGCAACCCCGACTCCGAGTGGACGCAGAGCATCATCGACCTGATGCAGGCCGTGGACGACTACATCCCGGTGCCGCAGCGTCCCAAGGACCTCCCATTCCTCATGCCGGTTGAGGACGTGTTCGGCATCAAGGGCCGCGGCACCGTGGTCACCGGCCGCGTGGAGCGCGGTGTGGTCAAGACCGGGGACGAGGTTGAGGTGGTCGGATTCGGCGAGCCGCGCAGGATCGTGGTCACCGG
>DAOUKJ010000032.1:0-24906 GCA_034421435.1 Dehalococcoidia bacterium
GTGGGGATTCATTCGCCTGCGGCCGGTGTTGCCGTTGGGAGCGAAGCAAGATCGCGTTGCCACGATGGTCGTGACTGAATCTTACAACATTTTCTGCGCTCATGCCAATGCTGCGCTATCGACTTGGACGCCGTCGCGCGGTAGAATCTACCCAGCGCAAGTGAGGCCCCGCAGAGCAGCGCGGGCCCTGACAATCACTCAAGAGGGGGTAGGCTATGCCAACCGAGAACGCTCCGCCATCAATGTACAGAGCAACAGAAGGACTGGGAGTGTGGGAGCACAGGGGGAAGGTGGTTGCCGTTGGCATTGGGGTTTCGCCCACGGCCCGCCGCTGGGACGAGACCACGGACACCAGCCTGGGCGCGTGGAGCATCCTGGCGCTCCAGAGGGCGATGGAGGACGCTGGCGTCTCGCCTGACCAGGTAGACGGGCTGGTGATGGCGCAGGACACCTCCACCGGCTCACCGTGGCCGACCGACAAGCCCATTCCGCAGGACTTCCTCAACACCTACAAGTCCACCGACAACCCGCTCGACGGAATCGCGCGGCTCAGCTCGGAGTGGATCCTCCAGAACATGCCGGAGCTGACCAATGTGGACTTCACGATGTACGGCCCCGGCTGCATGTCCAACGCGCTGGTAGTGGGAGCGCAGGCCGTGGGCGAGGGCCTGACCGACGTGTGTCTGGTGCTCAAGGGCTGGCACAACTTCGGCGGGCGGTACTACGTGGGGCAGGGCGCCGCGGCGGGCGACACCATAGGCGGCGCCGGCAAGTGGACCGGCCTGTGGGGCACGGTCGCATGCTACAACACCGCCATGATATTCGAGTCCTACTGCCGCAAGTACGGCAAGAACCACGACATGATGGCGCCCTTTGTGGTCAACGAGAAGCGCAACGGGCTGCTCTACCCCGAGGGGTTCTGGGCGCAGCACCGGCCGGAGGTGCTCACCGTCGAGGACTACCTGTCGGCCCGCTGGATCGCCAAGCCCGCCAACCTCTTCGACAACGACCTGCCCATCTGCGTTTCAGGCGCATTCCTCCTCACCACCGAAGAGCGCGCCCGGGACATGAAGCAGAAGCCGGTCTACATCCTGAACCACACCAGGACGGCTCCCCAGACTCGCAGCGTGGTGCCGACGCTGGAGGAGTGGCAGGAGGCAGCCGACAGCACGGGCCGCAAACTCTACGAAGGCTCCGGCCTCACCCCCAGCGACCTGTCGTTCGAGAACATGTACGACGGCTTCACGCTGTTCCACCAGTTCCACCTGGAGGGTCTGCGCTTTGCCGGCGTACAGCCGGGTGAGGCGCTGGACTTCTACCAGACGGACATCTCGATCGAGGGGCCGAACCCCGCGTCGCCCAGCGGCGGTAACGCAGGAGCAGGACGCACCCGCTTCTGGCTGCACATGGACTCTGTGCTGCAGATCCAGGGCAGAGCGGGCGCTCGGCAGATACACGTGCCCGCGGAGGCGGGTGTATCCGGCGCGTTCTTCCCGGACAACAACTACTCCGTGGTCTGGGCTGCCAGCGCCGACTAGTCAGGACACGAAACTATCGGGGGAGGGGCGCTGCCGTCAGCCGATGTAGCAGCCCCTCCGCCTCCCGAACCTCCTCTCCACTCGCCCGTCAGGGTACACGATGATGGGCACGGCGTCGCCCAGCTTGCGAGCCTCGTCCATTGCCTCTTGGCTCAGGTCTGCGCGTCGCTCCTCGTAGGCGATGCCCTCCGCGTCCCACTGCTCCAGCAGCCTCGCGCACGCCGGACACCCCCTGATGCTGTACACGATGGGCAACGATGGCATGTCAGTCTCCTCCTGTCTATGCGTATGCCGGGTTAAAGTGAACTCAGGTGAAGTATACATTGCGACTGACTTACGCGGGTGTTGCCGGGGCAATTGTATTGCTGGCCGCGTGCGGGCTTCCCTCATCACAGATCCAGCCGACCCCCACGATCGTGCAGGTCCCGAATCCACCCTTCCCGGAGCTGGGGCGTTTGAGTGCTGACGTGGAGCTGGTGGTAGTCGGAGAGGTTGTGCAAAGGTCTCCGGTCGAGTTCACTGACTCCCCGGACAACAAGACTCACTTCTGTTCCTACAACGCTGTTGTGAACGTGGAGCGTACCTTGCTTGGCCCGGACACGACGACGGTTCGGATGAACCTCTACATCCGCAGCGCTGTAACTTCGGATGGTCCGGGCGTTCCGCCAACCCGTCTGTTGGCCAAGGGCGACCGCGTAATGGCGCTCCTGAGCAAGGACTCCACTCTCTTCGACCTTGGTGAAGGCGAATTCCTCTCTGAAGCGATATTCTGGGTTCAAGGGCCGGAAGTGGTCAAGTATTCCGCATCCATCACAATGGGCTCGGGAGCCGGGGAGTGTTCAGCGCACCATAGTCTGGCGAATAGGAAGCAGACGCAGCCTTTGGAGAAGGTCATCGACTGGGTCGATGAATTCAGCCGACTTAATCCGCCTCGATAGAGGTGGTGAGGCCGCCCCAGCCCGCCCTACTGTAGCTGCCTGAGCCGTGGGCTAGCCGCCAGTATGATGATGGCCACGATTATCAGCAGTCCGGCCATGATGCCGAGGGCAATCGGCGCGCCCAGCCGCTCGGCTACTATCGTGACGGGCAGCACGCCTGCGGGCATTATGCCCATGTTCAGCCCGAATATGCTCATCACCCGTCCGCGGTACTCCTGCGTGGTGTACTCCATCATGAGGCTGCTCGTGAGCGTCATCCGCGCCGCCTGAATCACGCCGACCACCACCAGGATGGCGACGCCCGTAATGAACATCGGCGCAAGGTGGGACGTGACGGCAAAGCTGAGAAGGACCAGGCCCGACAGGATGCCGCTAGCCACCAGTGCAAGTCCTCGCCGCGAGACCTTGCCGATGAAGGCTATCACCAGGGTGCCGCCAAGCGCGCCCAGACCCATCGCGCTCATCAGCGTGCCCAGGCCGTCCGGGCCCACCTCGAACACGTCCTTGGCGAAGATGGGCAGGATGAAGCGGATGGGCATGGCGAATATGATGGTCGAGAAGGAGAGGATCAGCAGGACCAGTATCACGCGGTTGTCGAATACGTATCTGAAGCCGTCGCGGATGTCGCCGATTACCGTGGTCTGGCGACCCCTTGCTGGAATCTCGACCTTTGGCAGCCGGGTGGTGAAGAACACGGCCAGCAGGTACATGACGGCGATGACGTAGTAGACCGACTCGACGCCGATGTCGGCGATGAGGCGGCCGGCCAGCACCGGCACCGCCATCGTGGTAAGGCTCATGACCATCGCGTTCAGGGCTATGGCGTTTGTGAGCCTGTCCATCCCCACGAGCTGCGGGGTGATGGCCTGGCGCGCCGGCATCACGAGCGGCATCACGCTGCCCTGCATCGCGGACGCCGCGAGCAGGTGCAACCAGGTGATCGTGCCGGTGGTGATGGAGGCGGCGATGAACAGGGCCACTCCCATCGAAATCAGTTGAGACGCCTGGATGACTCGCTTCTTGTCCATCCGGTCGGCCACGACGCCGCCGAACAGCGCAAGCGTAACCGCCGGCACCGCGGCCGTCGCCACCACCACACCCAGCAGCGACTCCGACCCGGTCAGCTCGAACACGTAGTAGCCGCCCGTCAGCATGAGCATCTGCATGGCGCCCATCTGGAGCAGGAAGCCGATCCACAGGTTGCGATACGAGGGTATGCTCAGGGAGTCGAAGGTGCGCCTGAGCGCGGCGGTTGAGGTGAAGGAGGAGAGGCTCAGCCCCGGTGGCCTTGGCATGGCGCCCGGAGGTGCTCCAGGTGGCCCTCCGAGGCCGCCGGCGGCCTGCGCGGTTGCTGTCGATGCGCCGCTTGCCACTGCTACCGGCTCGCCGCCATTCTCTCGCGAGGCGCTCCAGCTTCCACTGCCCATTGCGCCGAACTGCACCTGCCCGGAGGCCTGGTCGCCGTCAACTGTTCCGGTGAATGCCAGGTTGATCGGGCCCATGGGACTGGACAGGGTGCCGCTGAACTCCACGACGCCGTCTGTGGCGCGGCCGCTCACGTTCGAAGTCCCCATGCCGGTGGTGAGCGACCCTTCGAGGCTGCCCGTGGCCTCACTGATGGAGAGCGATGCCGGTCGCTGTCCCATCGGAGTGTCTATCAGCAGCTGCCAGTTGCCATCGAACGCCATGCACGTCCCCCCTGAAGCGTGCCGGATTGGCTGATTATACGCCCAAATCGGCCCGATGTCTCACGCCGAAAAGCCGCGCTATGCGAATTGGGGCAGCGTCCCTGCTGCTAGGGCCGCCGGGCCGTCTACTCATCCAGCAGGGATAGGACTGTGTCGATGCGGTTCACGACCGATAGCAGCGCCTGCTGATTGAAGACTAGTGTGGCCTCGTCGTAGGCTTCCGCGCCGGATGGGGCATAGGCCTTGCGCCAGTCGAGGTACTCGTCCACTGAATCGGATGGATTAGGTCCTCCGTCCTTCCAGGTGTAGTAGTTGTCGATGCGCACGAGCACCTTCTCGGCGGAGGAGGAGAGCGCAGGGTTGGCGTCGACGGCCACTCTGTGGACGTTGCTCCAGTAGGCCAAGGAGTCGTCCCTGTCTGCGGGCGTCTCCCTGCGCAGCTCAAGCAGCAGCAGACGATGCCTGTCCAGGGAGTCGTACATCTCCTCCAGGGTTTCAAGCCTGGCGATCTCCTCCGCGGCCTCTGACTGGTGCACGCGGAGCTCCTGCCTCAGTCCGGCCTGCTCCTCAGACGCAAGCTCCAGCTCTGTCTGCGCCAGCGAAAGCGCGGCCAGCGCGATGTCCTCGCGCTCCTGCGCGGCGGTGAGACCGGCCTGCAGCTCCTCAAGCTGCTGTGGGTCTGCCGCGGCCTCGGTGACCTGGGCCGGGGCGATACTCGCCGCGTCAAGCTGCGCCTGCAGCTCCTGCACCTGGCTTCGCAGCTCCTCCACAGCCGCCGAGTTGTCCGGCGCGGCGGTCTGCGGCTCCACCGGCGCGTTGCCGGAGTCCAGGACTGCGACCGCGATCGCGAGTCCCAGGGCCAAGCCGAGGAGTCCCGCTACTACGCCCGCGCCCCAGGGCGCCCAGCTACGCCTATTCCTGCTTTCGGGTTCCAATGTGCTTGTGGGTGTCATCAAGAAGAGCATAGATTCAGAATTATAAGGAATTGTGAAGGACGAATGCCGGATCAAGTGCCAGGTCAGGCTGATTCGATGCGCGCCTTGATGCGCTCTGGCGCGGGTGCGATAATCGAAGGGCGAAGGGGCAGCAGCGCTTTCACCGGCGCAAGACGGGAGGGAATCTTGGAGAGGACAAGGCGTCCGCGGCACGAGATGCCGGAGATGGTCTGGATCTCCATCGTGGAGCAGGGGCTGGAGGACGCCTATCGCAGCCGCCCGCCATACCAGCGGAACGACTACATCGGCTGGATCATGAGTGCCAAGCTGGAGGAGACGCGCCGCAAGAGGCTGTCGCAGATGCTGGATGAGCTGCGCAATGGCGATCGCTACATGAAGATGGCGTACAGGCCGGGTCGCCGGGCGGCCGCCCGCACCTGACAGACGCGCAAGAGAATCGTAAGGGACTTAAGGCAGGCGTAACCAATGCGCTTTACCATGACCGTGAAATGATGCAAGACATGGAAACCGGAAGCACCACAACAACCGGCACCGCTGTACAACGCATCCTTGTGGTGGACGACGACCCCACCATATCGGAGGTGGTGGCGCGCTACCTGGAGCGTGACGGCTACGAGGTCGACGTGGCCTCGGACGGCGAGGAGGCTCTCGCCAAGGGCAGGACTGGCCTGCCTGACTTGGTGGTGCTCGACCTAATGCTCCCCAAGGTGGACGGGCTGGAGGTATTTCGCCTGCTGCGGGCGGAGGACCAGGTGCCCATCATCATGCTCACGGCCAAGGGCGAGGAGACGGACAAGCTTGTGGGCCTGAGCCTGGGTGCAGACGACTACGTCACCAAGCCGTTCAGCCCGCGGGAGCTCGTCGCACGCGTCAAGAACGTGCTCCGTCGCAGCGCGACGCCGCGCATCCACGACGGCGACTCGCTCCGCTACCAGGACCTCATGATCAACCCCAAGACCAGGCACGTAAGGGCGTACGGCGCGGATGTGGAGCTGACTGCCAAGGAGTTCGACCTGCTGGTGTTCCTGGCGCAGCGGCCGCGACAGGTCTTCAGCCGCGAGCAGATACTGAACCAGGTGTGGGACTACGTCTACGTGGGTGACACCAGCACGGTTACCGTGCACATACGCCGCCTGCGCGAGAAGATAGAAGCCGACCCTGCCAAGCCTCGCTACATCCAGACCGTGTGGGGCATAGGCTACAAGTTCCAGGGGTGACCCCATGATGGTGCTCACCCAGACGCGTGCGGGAGCCCTGGCCCTGAGCGGAGTGTTGGGATCGCTCGGCCTTGCCCTGGCCGTAGCGTTTCTCGTGTTTGGCATGGGCGGGCGAGACCTCGGCCTCGTGGCGCTCTACCTGTTCCTGTCAGGCTCACTTTCGATAGCTCTCAGCATGGCCGCGATCCGGCTTGGAGTACGCGGCGGCGTGGGCATACGCTACAAGATGGCCGTGGTCGGCGCCGCGGGAAGCGTGGTTGCACTGGCCAACGTGCTTGTGACCGCGCTTCTCATGTTCTACTCCGACCACGACCTTGGCCTGCTGATCGTGCTGCTGGTGTTTGCCCTCACAATCTCGCTGCTGCTCGCGTACATGCTGTCCGAGACGGTCACCTCGTCGATTCAGAAGCTGAGGGACGGAGCGCTGCGACTCGCGGAGGGCGACCTGTCGACCAGGCTGGAGGTGGACACTCGCGACGAGATAGGCGACCTGGCACGTATCATGAACACGATGGCCATCGAGCTGGACGGCGCATTCAGACGGCAGCAGGACATGGAGCAGGCGCGCAAGGACCTGATTGCCTCGCTTTCGCATGACCTCCGCACGCCCCTCACCTCCATGCGCGCGATGGTGGAGGCCATCACCGACGACGTGGTGTCCGACAGGACGACGCTGCAGCGATACTTCAGCAACCTGAACCGCGAGGTGGAGCACGTCTCCGCGCTCATCGATGACCTGTTCGAGATCTCCAGGCTGGACACCGGCACGCTGGAGCTTCACCTCCAGCCAAGCTCCGTCGGTGAGATCCTGTCCAGCGTGATGGACGGCATGGAGGCGCAAGCTACCATGAGGGCACTGAACCTCCGCAGCGAGCTGGAGGGTGAGCTGGGGCAGGTTGTGGTAGACCCCGTCAAGATTCAGCGGGTGCTCTACAACCTGATACAGAACGCCATTCGCCACACGCCGCCTGACGGCACAATCATCGTGAAGGCGCAGGACACGGGCGCGGCAGTGCAGATCGACGTGATGGACACCGGGCAGGGCATAGACCAAGAGGAGATCGGTCTCGTGTTCGACCGGCTGTATCGCGGTGAGAAGTCCAGGTCGCGCGAGTACGGCGGCTCCGGGCTTGGCCTGGCGATAGCGAAGGGCATCGTTGAAGCGCACGGCGGCAACATCTGGGTGGAGAGCATGGTGGGGGCCGGCAGTCGCTTCAGCTTCTCGCTGCCCAGGTGACGTGCTCCGGCTGACGGCGCGAACCGGCGGCTCATGCCCCGCTCGTGGTGAGCCCGTCGAACCATTCGAGCGGGCTGTGGGGATTCAACTTCTCGTTGCCCAGGTGACACCTTCCAGCCGAGTGTGCTTGCTGGCGGGCCGGAGCGGATGTACCCCATCCGCTTGCCCGGCCGGCAAAGCGCAATCATCCAACTCGTGGTAGTATGGTGACAGCTGTCCGCATTTCACCCGCAGGCGAGGAGGCTACCATGCGCATAGGAGTCATTTCCGACACACACATTCCCGGTGGGGCAACCGAGGTTCCTGCCGCCGTCGTCAAAGCCTTCGAAGGCGTGGACCTGATTCTCCACGCAGGCAACATCTACACCAGGCCAACGCTGGACTGGCTGGAGCAGATTGCTCCAATCAAGGTGGCGGGCAGCGTCGACCGCGACCGTCAGTGCCACGGCGATCCGCGCGTTGAGGAGAAGCAGGTGCTGGAGGTGGAGGGCGTCAGCATCGGCATGATCCATGACCTCATGGTGCCCGGGTACGGCGGCTGGATCTACCCCGGTTCCCTGGCTCCCGTTTACGAGGCCAACCCCTCGCGGCCCATCGTGCCGGAAGAGTTCTTCGATCGGCTCACCGACGTGGTGATATTCGGCCACACCTGCGTGCCGATGGTGGAGCAGTACGGCAATACGTTGGTGATGAACCCGGGCAGCCCCACGCTGCGCAACCAGCTGATGAAGCTCGGCCACGTGGCGATTCTGGACGTGACCTCCGCTGGGCCGGAGGTGACCGTGATAGACCTTGCGGAGGCTGCCGGCTAGCGCGCCATCCTCGCAGGCTCCGCCGCGAGCCGGTCAGCGACGCGGGCAACCCCACTTACTTATTCACCGAGCCGCCCGAAACTTCATGAGCGAGAATCCTTCTCACCCGATTCGAGGGAGACAGGAGGAGGCCGTGACAGTGGGACGTCCCGATCTGGCGGTAGTGACCGGCGCTTTCGGCTACACGGGCGGTTACGTGGCCCGCAGGCTGGTGGATGCGGGCATCCGGGTGCGGACACTCAGCCGGCGACCGGCGGGCCGGAATCCCCTCGGCGCACTGGTGGATACGGCCCAGCTGGACTTCTCGGACCCGGGCGGGCTGCGCCGCTCGATGGAGGGCGCGGGCGTTCTCTACAACACCTACTGGATTCGATACGCGCGCGGGGAGATGACCTTCGACCGCGCCGTCGAAAACACCCGGACGCTCTTCGAGGCCGCTGTGGATGCGGGCGTAGGCAGAATCGTCCACATCTCCGTCACCAACCCCTCGCACGACTCCGAGTTGCCGTACTTCAGGGGCAAAGCGCAAGTGGAGGAGTTGCTGAATGGCCTGGGAGTCCCCTACGCCGTCATAAGGCCGACCCTGGTGTACGGCGATGGCGACCTGCTGCTCAACAACATGGCCTGGGCTCTGCGTCGCTTCCCGGTCTTTCCCGTGTGCGGCAACGGTCAATACCCCGTGCAGCCCGTCTTTGTTGAGGACCTTGCGGCTCAGGCGGTGGAGGCGGGTGCAGCGAGTGGCAACTCTGTCGCTGACGCAGTGGGGCCGGAGACGTTCTCCTTCGACGAGCTGCTTCGCCTGCTGGCCTCCGCCATGCGCATCCGCGCTCGCCTGATGCACATGCCCCCTTCCGTTGCGCTTGCCCTGACCCGGACGGTCGGTCTACTGAAGGGGGACGTTGCGCTTACCCGCGATGAGGTGGTCGGACTCATGGCCGGACTGCTCACGTCCAAGGCCGCGCCGACCGGAACGACCAAGCTGAGCGAATGGCTGGCAGTGAACGCCGACGGTCTCGGCAGACGCTACGTGTCCGAGCTGCGTCGCAACTTCCGATTGCGGACGTGATGCACAGGCGCTCGGAGTGGTGCGAGTTCAGAATGCTCCGGTTCACTCTCAGAGGCGCCGGGCATTGGGCAGTGAGGCCATTCGCTGGTCCAG
Source organism: Dehalococcoidia bacterium (assembly GCA_034421435.1). Taxonomy (GTDB): domain Bacteria; phylum Chloroflexota; class Dehalococcoidia; order Lucifugimonadales; family UBA2985; genus JAPPHY01. The sequence continues at coordinate 9,546 of DAOUKJ010000032.1, forward strand.
CGTCAGGGTCTCGAGGCCGGCGTGTGCGTAGTCGTCGATGATGAGGCGATCGAAGAGGCCGGGGCCGGAGTCAGCGGAGAGGGCGTCCAGCACGGCTTGGCCGTTCAGCGGCGCAACCAACCCGCTCGTCAGTACGTCCCGAAGCCCTGAGCGAGCGTCCAGGCCGGCTATGCCGTAGTGGTGAATCACCGCAGCGTAGGCCTCGCCGATGACCTGGTTGGACGCGAATACCTCGTATCCCTGCTCCTCAACCAGAGCGCTAAGCTCGCTTACGCAGCGCTCGAAGTCCCTCCGCGGCTCTCCAACTACCAGCCTGACTAGTACGGAGGTGTCAACTCCACATCGTGGGGCCAAGTCCCTGCTCCCGCCTATCCCGGAAGTCGCGCATTTCGAGCGGCGGCGTTCCCGGTGGTATCTTGTCTGCCAGCGTGCCCAGTCTGGAGATGTCTATGCGCCTGGGACGCAGGATGAAGCCGTCCGGCCCTTCCAGCAGTTCAAGCCTGTCCCCGGGCCCCACGCCCATAGCCTCGAGCGCCCGCTTGGGAAACGTCACCTGGCGCTTGGAAGTGATCTTGACGAGCATCTCCAACCTCCTTACGTAAAGTCTACTTCAGTAAGGCGGGAGATTCAAGCGGTGCCGCCCGCCTACTCGAAGACGTGCAGCACCTCGTACTTGGTGGTGCGCTGTGCCGGAGTGAAGCCCGCGTCGCGGATGATCGCCTGGATCTCATCCGTGGTGGTGCGGTTGTAGAACCCGGCCTCCTGCATCACGTTCTCGTCGAAGAGTGTGCCGCCGAAGTCGTCGCCTCCGAAATTGAGCGCAACCTCGCCAGTCTTCTTGCCCTCCGAGAACCACGAGGCCTGCACGTGGTGCACGTTATCCAGGTAAATCCGGGCCATGGCGATCATGCGCAGGTAGGGGTTGGGGCCGGCCTCCTCCTTGACACGCTTGGAGAGGGGCGTGTTGCCGCGCTTGAAGCTCCAGGGCACAAAGGCGGTGAAGCCCTCGTTTCCGTCTGCGAGCGCCTCGTCCTGTAGCGCCCGAGTGTGCTCGAAGTGCTCGACCACGTCCTCCGGCCGCTCCAGGTGCCCGTACATCATTGTGGCCGTCGTGCGATAGCCGAGCCTGTGCGCCTCCCGGTGCACCTCCGACCAGTCGTCCACGCGGCCCTTGGGCCACAGGCGGCTGAGGCTCCGCTTCACGCGATCAGACAGAATCTCCGACCCGCCGCCGGGCAGCGTCTCCTGTCCGGCTTCCTTGAGCCGTCGCAGCACCTCCGCAACCGGCAGCCCCGAGACCTGGGCCATCTTCTGGATCTCGGGTGCCGAGAAGTAGTGCGGAAGCACCTGCGGATAGCGCTTGCGGGTCTCGCGCACGAGCTCCTCGTAGTACTCTATTGGCAGCTTGGGGTTGAGGCCGCCCTGCAGGAGGACGGTCGTCACGCCTCTGGCCGCTGCGTTGCCTACCATCTCCATCATCTCCTCGACGGAGTGGGTGTAGGCGTCGTCGTCCTTCTCCGTGCGATAGAAGGCGCAGAATGTGCAGTAGGCGTCGCAGACGTTGGTGTAGTTGAGGTTGGTGTCGATGACAAAAGTCACCCTGGGCAAGGGGTTGTGCCTGTACCTGATCTCCTGGGCCAGGTTGCCAAGCTCCAGGAGCGGCGCCTCCTTGAGGAGCATGACGCCCTCGTCGTAGGTGATCCGCTCGCCCGCCAGGGCCTTCGCCGTGACGTCCTTGATTGATGCCGTGGTGGTCATACCGCCGCCTCCTTCACCAGGGTGAGAGATCGCAACTCTCTCTCGAAGTCGCCAATCGCCCGGTAGTCCTTTCCCTCGAATACATAGCGGAACGCTTGCAGGTAGTCTATCACGTCCGTGGAGGTTAGCCCCATCGTCTCCCGCTTTTGGGCGATGGCGTCCAGGCTGTGGGTCATGTTGTGTTGCAGGTTCCGCCTCAGCACCTCGGCCAGCGAGCGCTTGGTCTCAGGAGCCATGTCCCGCCGCGCCATCCACACGGCGAACACGAACGGGAGCTCTTTCCACTCCCACCACACGTCGGCGAGGTCATAGACGTACGGGAAGCCGTCCATGCAGTTGTAGGTGACCAGCGCGTCGTCGCCTATCAGCAGGAAGGCGTCCAGGTTTGGCGCGTCAAGACTGGCGTACCCCCGCGGGCGCACACCGAAGCGCTGCTCCAGCAGCACCTTCATCAGCTGAACGGCCGTCGCGGACTGCGACGTTGCCCCCACGACTGCGCCCGAAAGCTCGTCGATGGGCACGCGGGAGAAGAAGAGGATGCTCTTGACCGGCCCGATGACGCTGATACCCATGTCGCCCAGCACCTCGAACTCTCCGCGCAGATCGAAACTCTGCACCAGCGAGAAGGGCGCAGCGTCAAGCTCGCCGCTCAGGGCCAGCGGCCCCATCGAGCTTGGAGGCATGGGGCAAAGCTCCACGCCCTCCAGCGCAAGGCCGTGGAAGAACGGCTCGCAGTTGAGGTACGGTATCTGGCCGATTCTAGTCGTCATAGACATGTATCTCGTTGTAGAGGGCGTCGCGCTCCACGGCGGTCTTGCCGGCGTCGCCGATCAGGCGCAGCATCTTGTTGCGGGCCAGGCCAACGGGGCTTGCAGCCTTGGCGGCGTGAGCGATGCGCTCCTCGCCGATGGTGCCGTCCAGGTCGCTTGCGCCAAAGTTGAGGGCGATGGACGCGGTCTGCTCGCCGATCATCACCCAGTAGGCCTTGATGTGCGGGATGTTGTCCAGCATGAGCCGGGAGGTGGCGATGGTGCGGAGGTCCTCCACCGCCGACGCCTGCCGCGCCACGAGGTGCGTATCGCCCACCTGGTACTCCAGTGGGATGAAGGCCAGGAAGCCGGGGTTCTCGTCCTCAGCCTCTCGCAGGAGCTCCATGTGGTGCACGCGCTCCTCCAGCGTCTCGATGTGGCCGTAGAGGAGCGTGGCGTTGGAGCGAATGCCCATGGCGTGCGCCAGGCTGTGAATCTCCAGCCAGCGCTCGGCGGTGTTCTTGCCGGGGAAGAGCTCGCGGCGCACTCGAGGCGAGAAGACCTCTGCGCCGCCGCCGGGCATGGACACCAGCCCAGCGTCCTTCATGCGCCCGAGAACCTCCTCCTCGCTCATCCTGAACCGCTTGCAGAAGTAGTCGATCTCGGCGGCCGTCCACGCCTTGATGTGGATGGACGGGAATGCCTCGTGGATGCCGCGGATGATGCCCTCGTACCGCTCGAACGGCCAGTCCGGGTGGTGGCCGCCCACGATGTGGACCTCGTGCATGTCCGCGTCGAGCTTGCCCAGAATCTCGTCCATCTCCATCTCGTAGGCGCCGGCGTCGCCCTTCTTCTTGGCGAAATCGCAGAAGGTGCACGACAGCACGCAGATGTTGGTGGGGTTGATCTGGCGATTGAAGACGAAGTAGACCTTCTCGCCCCAGAGCCTGCGCTTGGCGTAGTCGGCCATCTGACCGAGCGCGGCCAGGTCCGACGTCTGGAGGCAGCTGAGGCCGTCCTCGAAGCTGATGCGCTCGCCGTCCTGGACCTTCTGCCAGACGGGCTCGAGCGCGCGGTCGCGGAACCGGATGTCGGGTGCAGGGGTTGGCTTGTGGGTGACGGTTGTGGCTGTGGCCATGTCGCCTCCGATGCAGAAGTCGGCGGCCGACTGCGTACGATACTCAGTAGACCGACCAGTCGGTCTACATGATACGCGTGGCTGGTGCGGCGCGTCAAGGGGAGTGGGGCCAGCGCCCCGGCCATGAGACGCACACCCCGCCCGCTCAAGTCCTTCGACGACGCTCAGGATGAGCGGGCAGGACACGCCCCGCTCGTGGTGAGCCTTTCGAACCATACGGGCGGGGCGATGCCTGTGTGATATACTGGCGGCCAACAACAATTGTGGAGTAGGATGATATGACTGACGCAGCCATAGACGTGATCTTTGACCAAATGGACAGGGACCGCCATTTGTCGGGCTACCCTCTTGAAGAACGTGCCTCTCCCTATTTCAAGCTGTTCCTGCCGGACGTCTTAGCACATTTTCTGACTCCCATTAAGCTGCCCATCATACCCGAGTTCCCATATTCCACGAGGAAGGGCAGGAAGTCGCTCAGGGTAGATTTCTTCGCGCTTTCGTCCGACAGTAGGTATGCTTATTTCATTGAACTGAAGACTGACATGCGGTCACTTGAGCCCGGTCAAGTCAAGGCTCTCAAGGATTCCGGGGAGCTAGGATTGCCACATATTGTCTCCGAAATGCTGTCAATCGCTAGTTCGAGAGACGATAAGCAAGAGCGCCAGAAGTATTTCCATATGCTAAAGAATCTTGAGCACCTGCACCTGATTTCAGAAATTCCCCGGGAACTCGAAGACTTGATGTTCGCTGATAGATCAATAGGAGTGAACACTTCTCTCAAAGAAATCAAGGTTTGTGATGGCGATACAACGACTGAAGTCGTTTACATATTGCCTGAACACCGTGACATCCCTGGAAGCAGAGTAATTGACTTCAAACAAGTCGCGAGTGTTGTGGAGGGTTTTGGACCTCTCGGCGAGAGGTTTGCAGAATCCCTTATACGTTGGATAAAGCCCGCTGGCTCATAGAAGCCTTGCTAATTCTCCGCAAGTGGCGGAAAGTGACGAGTGCGCAGTGGGGATCGACTAATGCCTTCGCAGGAGTGGGTACGTGCGGCCTCACCCACATGCCCCATGCTATACTACCCGCGCCATGGAGCGAGTCGTGGTCAACATTGAGACGGCGGGGTCGTTTCGCGCCACGGAGGTCATCGCAGACCTGCGCAACGTGGCGGAGCTGATGTTCAACCCCCTGAGGCTCGTCGGCTTCTGGGACCAGCAGGCCGGCGGCGCGCACCTGTGCCCGCAAGAGCAGCTGGGCCGCGAGTGCCTGCACAGCCTGCCGCCCGACGACCCGCGCCGCGTCGACTACGCCGACACCGCCGGCAGAGAGATGCGCGCCGTCCTGGAGGTCGCATTCCCGCACGCCGGCGTCTACCTCTACCTGCGCTAGCCAAGGCCCCACGCTGGCGGCCGGCCGCACCTCGCACAGCCTAAGCATCCGATCGTCGCAACGCTCCAAGTGCTTGCGAGTTCACATTCGTAATACACTCTTCAGCGCATCGTAAGCCGAGGCTCCCGGTCTGAGATGCGCGCCTGTAGGCGAATCCGTTACAATGGTGGTAGACCAAGCTACCGGGAGGCCGCGAATGGCCCACCACGACCACAACCATCGAGTCACGACAGCGGACGTGCGAAGACACGGCGCCGGGCGATTCCTGCGTCTGTGTGCCCTGCTTCTGCTGCCGGTCATCGCTATCGCGGCGTGCTCCAACGGCGATACCACGGATGGGCCTGCCGCGTCGGATCTGGAGGCCGCGCCGGACTTCGAGTTCACGCTGTACCAGGGCGAGGGCGAGCTGGGCGCAACCGAGCTGAGCATGTCGGACCTGCAGGGCAAGCCCGTGGTGCTCAACTTCTGGGCCGGGCTGTGCCCGCCGTGCCGCGCTGAGATGCCCGACTTCCAGGCGTTCGCCGACGAGAACCGGGACAGCGTCGTAGTTCTGGGCATAGACGTGGGGCAGTTCACGAACCTCGGCACTCAGGACGACGCACAAATCCTGCTGGACGACCTCGGCGTCACCTATCCGGCGGGCTACACCACCGACGGAACCATCATGCGCAGGTACGAGGTGCTGGGCATGCCGACCACCGTGTTCATCAACTCCCGCGGCGAGATATTCCGCCTGTGGGGAGGCATACTGGACCACGAGGTCCTGCAGGACATCACCAACGATATGCTGGCCGCGGAGACCGGCTGAACGCCGCCCAGCGGCACAAGCACGGGGAGGTAAGTCATGTCCATGTCAAGCGCAATATCGGAGCCGGGCCTGCTGCGAAAGGTCATGGTGCCCGCGGCCGTTGCCGCCGTTTCCCTGACCACAGCCTTCGTCGGAGCACTGGTGCTGGGCAGGTCCGACGGCATCGACGGCGTCAACCGCTTTGTGGAGACGCTCTCCGGCGACTCGGGCAACGTGCTGCGTGGCCTGGCGCCGCTGGGTTTCGCCTACGCCGCCGGCATGGTGTCCGCCGTCAACCCCTGCGGGTTCGTCATGCTGCCCGCGTACCTGGGGCTGTACCTGGGCGTCAACGACAAGGACGCCGGCCGGGTGAACCCACTGCTCCACGTCTTCCGCGCGCTTAAGGTGGGCGGAGCCGTAACGCTTGGCTTCGTGGTGCTGTTCGGCGCGGCGGGGATACTGATGTCGGTCGGCGCGAGAGCGGCGGTGGTGGACATCCTGCCATATCTCGGACTGGTCATAGGCATAGCGCTGGCGCTCGCGGGCTCCTGGATGGTGGGCGGAGGCAAGTTGTACACCGGGTTCGCCGCGCAGGCCGCATCGAGAATAGGCGACCCGGGGCAGGTGAATGCGAAGGGCTACTTCTTGTTCGGGCTGAGCTACGGGATCGCCTCTCTGAGCTGCACGCTGCCCATCTTCCTCACGGTGATCGGAACGAGCTTTGCGGTTTCGACGATCGCCGATTCGCTGGGGCAGTTCATTCTGTACGCAGTTGGCATGGGCACGGTGATCCTGGCGCTGACGCTCGGCATGGCGTTCTTCAAGGGAGCGATGTTGGGTACGCTGCGCAAGGCCCTGCCGTACGTGCAGCCCATCGGCTCATGGCTGATGGTGGTCGCGGGATCGTACATCGTGTTCTACTGGCTCACCATCGGCGATTTGCTCTAGGGACGGCCTGCGTCCCATTCGACGGCGACTGGCTCACGCCCTTCGACAGGCCCAGAGCCTGCCCAGCACCTCTCCGGCGAGATGCTGGCGATAGTAGGGCCGAACGGCGCTGGCAAGTCCACATTGTGGCGAAATCAAGGACATCGAGTCGTAGCGAATGAGGAGGCGAAAGTGAGTGTAGTGAAGATCAATGCGATAACCGTGCCGGCGGGCAGAGGCGCGGAATTGGAGGCGCGATTCGGCAGCCGCAGCGGCGAGGTGGAGCGCATGGAAGGGTTCGAGGGCTTTGAGCTGCTCCGGCCGGTGGAGGGCGAGGACCGGTACTTCGTCTACACCCGATGGCGGTCGGAAGAGGATTTCCAGCGCTGGGTCAACAGTGAGGAGTTCACCAGGGGCCACGCCAGGAGAGAACAGGACGGGCCAGTCGCCACGCATGCCAAGCTGCTCTCGTTCGAGGTGGTGGAGTGGCCTGACGGGCCAAACGACGCGAAGTAGTACGTGGTGGTCTGACGGCGGCCGCAACGCCCGTCAGCCAGGAGGCGCAGATGGAAGTCCAGAAGGTCGCGTTCATACTGATGGCGCAGGAGATGGACAGGGCCGTTTCCTTCTACAGGGACGTCATCGGACTTGAGCTTCGGGTGCGTCACGGGCCAAGCTGGGCCGAGCTGGGCTACGACACCGCCGTGGTGGCCCTGCACGGAGGCGGCGATGGCGAGTACCGCCGGACTGGTTTGGCATTCACCGTCGCGGACGTCGCCGCGGCGTGCGAGGAGGTGAGCCAGGGCGGCGGCAGGATCATCCAGTCCCCTGAGGCACGCCCTGGCGAGGGCATATTACTGGCACGCCTGTCGGACACGGAGGGCAACGGCTTCGACTTGAGCCAGCGCACCGGCTGAAGGTCTCCTTTCGGGTAGCGGCGCCCAGGGCAGGTGCTAGGCCCGCCCCTACGGTGATTCGGGCGGTGGCTGCCAACCCCCTTCCCCTTGATGCGGGAAGACTGAGATAGGGGTGGACCGCTCCCTTCATGCCCCCGCCCCAATCCTGGACTCCTGCCTGCTCAGGAGTGGTAGACGGGGCGAATAGCCCAATGAAGCTGCCCAGCCCCTTGCAGACAGGTACCATTGCCGTTGTATAGTACAATGTGCTGTGGGCCAATCCCGCAATCTCGCTGGGGAGTTGCATCAATGAGCATGAGCGTGGCTCTCGGGGCTGATCATGCCGGCTTCGATCTGAAGTGTGCCCTTATGTCCTGGCTGGGCGAGCAGGGGTACGACGTGGTGGACGTCGGCGCATTCTCGCTGGACCCCCTCGACGACTACCCGGACTTCTCTCAGGCCGTCGCGCAGGCTGTGGTGTCGGGCCGGGCGCAGCGCGGCATCATCGTGTGCGGCAGCGGCGTCGGTGGCTCCATCGCAGCCAACAAGGTGCCGGGCGCTCGGGCGTCCATCTGCCACGACACCTACTCTGCCGGCCAGGGCGTGGAGCACGACGACATGAACGTGCTCTGCCTGGGCGCACGCGTGGTCGGCGAGATTTTGGCCAGGGAGCTTGTGAGCGCGTTCCTGGACGCGCGGTTCATCGACGAAGAGAAGTACCGGCGACGCTTGGAGAAGGTCATCGCGCTGGAGCGCGGGACCCTCAGCGCGGGCGTCACGTCCACAGGGGGAGGTTAGCCATGGACAGGCTTCGTGAGATTCAGCGCCTGGGGCAGTCCGTCTGGTACGACAACATCAGCAGGGACCTGTTGGAGTCCGGCGAGATCGCCGGGCTGGTAGATGCGGGCGTCACCGGCCTCACCTCCAACCCGACCATCTTCGAGAAGGCCATCTCTGCGGGCGCGGTCTACGACGACGCGCTGTCCGCACTCGCGGCGCAGGGCCTCGACGCCAACGCCTGCTACGAAAGTCTCGCCTTTGAGGACATCCGATGCGCCGCCGACCTGCTGCGCCCTGCCTACGATGCGAGCGGCGGCGCCGACGGCTTCGCCTGCCTTGAGGTCAGCCCGAGACTGGCACATGACACCGAGGGCACGGTCGCGGAGGCGTTGCGCCTCTTCGCCGCGCTCGACCGGCCCAACGCCATGATTAAGGTGCCCGCCACGCCGGAGGGCATACCCGCCATACGCAGGCTCATCGGCAGTGGCATCAATGTGAACGTGACGCTTATATTCTCGTTGCAGGCACACTGCGACGTGATGGAGGCCTACATCTCCGGCCTGGAGGACCTGGCCGCAGCCGGGGGAGACCTGAGTGGCGTGTCTTCCGTGGCGTCGTTCTTCGTGAGCCGCGTAGACACCGCGGTAGACGGTCTGCTGTCAGACGGCTCAGCCGATCTGATGGGCAGGGCTGCCATCGCAAACGCGAGGATGGCGTACCGCAACTTCCGCGAGGCGTTTGGCGGCGAGCGGTTTGAGGCGCTGCGGGCCAAAGGCGCACGAGTACAGCGGCCCCTATGGGCCAGCACCAGCACCAAGAACCCCGCCTACAGCGACCTGCTCTACATCGACAACCTCATTGGGCCGGACACCGTGAACACCATGCCGCCGCCCACGCTTACGGCGTTCATCGACCACGGCGACGTTCGCCGTACGATTGACCAGGACGACGCGGGCGCGGAGCGTACGCTCGAAGCCCTGGAGGCTGCCGGAGTCAGCATGGACGCCGTGACCGACAAGCTGCTGGCCGACGGCGTCAAGGCATTCGCCGACTCCTTCGAGCTGCTGCTCGCGAACGTGGAGGCGAAGCGGGCCCTCCTGCTGGAGCGATCAGCCGCTGAGACCGTCCGCTGATGACCGACGAGGCCCTGGCAGACCTTGAACGCACCGACCTTGTCGCGCGCATCTGGGCCAGGGACCACACCGCGTGGAAGCCCGACCCCACTGAGATAGCAGACCGCCTGGGCTGGCTGGACGTGCCCCGCGCCATGCGCGCGAACGTTTCCGACCTGTGCGCCTTCGTCGAGGAGGCGCGGAGTGAGGGCGTCCGGCACGTCGTGCTGCTGGGCATGGGCGGCAGCAGCCTGGGGCCGGAGGTCGTGCGGCAGACTTTCGGCAGCGCGTCCGGCTTCCCTGAGCTGATCGTGCTGGACTCCACCGTGCCGGAGGCGGTGCTGGCCGTCACGCGTGAGATCGATCCGGCCGCGACGCTCTTGTCCTTGTCGTCCAAGTCCGGCACCACCACGGAGCCGCTCGCGCTCTACGCCCACTTCCGCGCGCTGGTTGAGAGCGCCGTGGGAGCCGAGCATGCAGGACGCCGCTTCTTCGCGATCACTGACGCTGGCACACCGCTTGAGGCCATGGCCCGCGAGCAAGGCTTCCGGCGCGCGTTCCTGAACCCCTCCGACATCGGGGGCCGCTACTCCGTGCTGTCATACTTCGGGCTGGTGCCCTCGGCGTTCACTGGGCTTGACGTTGCAACGCTGCTGGAGAGGACCGTAGAGATGATGGACGCCTGCGCTGCGTCGGTTCCGCCGCGGCAGAACCCCGCCGCGCTGCTGGGCGCCGCGATGGCCGGCCATGCCATGCAGGGGCGCGACAAGCTGACGCTGATCGCATCGCCGTCGATGGCGGCATTCGGGCTGTGGGCGGAGCAGCTCATCGCGGAGAGCCTTGGCAAAGAGGGCAGGGGCATAGTCCCCGTGGCCGGCGAGCCGCTCCTGGATCCCGTTCACTACGGCGACGACCGGCAGTTCGTTCACCTGCGCCTGGAGGGCGACGATAACTCAGTCGAGGACGCTGCTATCGCGGCAATCGAGTCTGCCGGTCGGCCGGTGGTGCGCTTGGCGCTGCGTGACCGGTACGATCTGGGCGCTGAGTTCTTCCGGTGGGAGCTGGCAACGGCCATCGCAGGCGCCATTCTGGGCATCCACCCGTTCGACCAGCCCAACGTGCAGCAGGCCAAGGACCAGACCGTGCTGGTGCTCAATGAGAGCGCACGCCTGGGCAGGCTGCCGGACGTGGAGGCCCCTGACTCGCTCGCCGATCTGCTGTCCACTGCCGCGCAAGGCGACTACCTATCGATCATGGCCTACGTGCGCCAGACGCCGGAGACCGACAGCGCACTGAATGCCCTGCGGCATTGTGTCGCGGAGCGGTACGGCATAGCCACCACCTTGGGCTACGGGCCGCGCTACCTCCACTCCACAGGGCAGGTGCACAAGGGCGGCCCGGATACCGGCCTCTACCTGCTGCTGACCGCAGAGCCTGCGGAGGACGTGCCGGTCCCGGGCGAGTCATTCACCTTTGGCACGCTGGCCGAAGCGCAGGCTCTCGGTGACCTGCGGGCGCTGCAGGCGTTGGGCAGGCACGTGGCCAGGATTCGCCTGCGGTCCGCCGACGCAGCAAGCCTCGGCAGGTTGGCCGCGGAAGCGCTGGCGGTTGGCTGAGGCGTAGGTCCGCCTCTCGGGCGCACACATCAAGGAAGGGAGCACGTCATGGAGCTTGGCATGGTTGGTCTCGGTCGCATGGGCGGCAACATGACGCTGCGCCTGCTGCGCGCCGGCCATCGCGTCGTCGTATTCGACCCGCAGGCTGAGGCCGTGCGTGCGCTCAGCGACGAGGGGGCCGCAGGCGTCGGCTCGCTCGCCGACTTGGTCGAGAGCCTTGCGCAGCCGCGCGCCGTCTGGGTCATGGTGCCCGCGGGCGAGGCCACGGAGACCACGATCAATGCGCTGGCGGAGAGCATGTCCCCCGGCGATACCGTGATAGACGGCGGCAACTCGAACTACAAGGACAGCATGCGCCGCGCGGAGGTACTGGCCTCGCTCGGCATCTCGTTCCTTGACACAGGCACCAGCGGCGGCGTGTGGGGCCTGGCCGTGGGCTACAGCCTCATGGTAGGCGGCGATGAGGCGGCGTTCCAGAGGTTGGAGCCGGTCTTCCAATCGCTTGCGCCCGGGCCGGACCGCGGCTACGGCCGAGTAGGGCCGGCAGGCGCCGGCCACTTCGTGAAGATGGTGCACAACGGCATCGAGTACGGCCTCATGCAGGCGTACGCGGAGGGCTTTGAGCTGATGAAGGCCAAGTCCGGCTTCGAGCTGGACCTGGCGCAGGTCTCGCAGATCTGGCGGCACGGCAGCGTGGTGCGCTCGTGGCTGCTTGACCTCACGGCTGCCGCGCTGGAGGAGGATCCCGGCCTGGAGACGATCCAGGCGTACGTGGAGGACTCCGGTGAGGGACGGTGGACCGTGCAGGAGGGCGTTGAGCTGAGCGTGCCGACGCCGGTCATCAGCCTGGCGCTGCAAGCCCGCTTCCGCTCGCGGCAGGAGCAGCCGTTCGGCGCAAGGCTTCTGGCTGCGATGCGCAACCAGTTCGGTGGGCATGCCGTGCGCAGGGCAGAGTAGGGGTGCGCGCCGTGACGCAGATATTCGTCGCGATGGAGGTCTTTCCATGTGCCGCAGCATAAGGACTCTCAGGGGCCCGGACGGGCCCGCGACAGAGGAGGACGTTCGCGCGGCGTCGCTGCAGTTCGTGCGGAAGGTGTCGGGATACCGCACGCCCTCGAGGGTGAATGAGGCGCCGTTCGACGCGGCCGTCGACGAGGTGGCGCTGGCGGTTCGCAGGCTGCTTTCGTCACTGACCGCTCCGCGAAGCCGCGTAAGCTCGCGCGTCGAGCAATGACATAGCGCAGACTGGCGCGCTATAATTCCTCCGCCGCGGTTGATGCGGGCATTTTCTTCGCAACCGGGTATGCACCCGACGCACTGCCTGAGCGGAAACCTGTTGAACCAACTACGAAAGAGTGAGGAGTAGAGCATGGGCAAGCTGGACGGAAAGGTAGTCATCGTTACGGGCGCCAGCCGCGGGATTGGCGAGTCCATCGCCAAGATGTTCGCCGCGGAGGGCGGCAAGGTCGTGTGCGCCGCGCGGACGCTGCGCGAGGGCGACCATCAGTTGGCCGGTTCGCTGGAGACGACGGTCGCCGCAATACGCGACGCCGGCGGCGAGGCAACGGCGGTCGCGTCCAACATCTCCGAGCCTGAGCAATGCGAGGCCCTGGTTGAGGCAGCCCGCCAGACATATGGCCCAGTGGACGTCCTGGTGAACAACGCCGCCCTACTGTACGCAGTGGCCACCAAGGACTACCAGCTCAACCGCTGGATGCGCACGTGGGCGGTGAACGTACATGGCCCCTTCGTTCTCAGCCAGCTTGTGCTTAATGACATGATCGAGCGGGGCAGCGGCAGAATCGTCAACATCTCGTCCGGCGCGGCCACCGGACCCGGCCGGGGCCCGTACAGCAGCCCCGGAGGCAGCTCCGTCTACGGCACGCAGAAGGCCGCCCTGGAGCGACTCACGCAGGGCCTGGCGGCGGAGGTGTACCAGTACGGCGTGGGCGTGTCCGCCTTCTCGCCGTCGCAGTTCGTGCCCACAGTGGGCTCCATGTTCGCGCAGGGCCGTACGTCGGTGGACCCCGACACCACGGAATCGCCGGAGACGATGGCGATGGCCGCGTTGCTGCTGTCCACCGAGCCACTCGACAAGGTGGCGGGCCGGGTGACCTACAGCCAGCAGATACTCAACGAGTTCGGCTGGATCACGAACGCCAGGGGAACGGGCGTCGACCCGGAGAGAAAGGGCAGCGGCTTCAGCCGGATCTAGCGCGGCTGCGCGGGCGGCGTCTTCAGCGCTTATTTCCTTCGACAGGCTCAGGATGAGCGGGTAAGTTGCCGCCGCTTTGGGTCGCCACCGAATCATTGCTAGTCGCGTCGCATCTAATACTGTACGAGCGCAATGCATGAGAGCTACCCTGCACATAGCCACCCTACTTGCGGCCGCAATGCTGGTCGCGGTCGCGTGCGGTTCTCCGGAAGACACGCCTGCGGCAGAGATAACACCTGCGCCCACGTCCACAGAGGTCGAGGCCATCGAGCCGACGATCACTCAGCCGCCGACCTCCACCTCCGAGGCCACTGTGACGCCCCTGCCGACTTCCACGATCGCGTCAGCAGTTGAGCCATCGGCTACCGAGGAAGAGACACCTGACTTCAGGCCCGGCCCGGAGGACATCATCACCCTGCTCCCCTACGACGCCATCAAGGCCATCCTGGAGCCTCGGCTTGTGGACGTGGAGTGGGCGAACCAGCAGATGTACGATACGGAGCAGGTCATAGGCGTGTCCATCGGCGGTGAGCATCGCGCCTATCCCATCTACATGCTCAGCAGCCGCGAGATCGTGAACGATGTCGTGGGGGGTAAACCTATCGCGGTCACGTGGTGACCGCTCTGCTACTCGAGCATAGTTTATGCTCGCGAGATCGGAGACGAGACCTACACCTTCGGCGTGTCCGGCAAGCTGGTCAGGAACGCGCTGGTCATGTACGACCACCAGACCGATTCGCTGTGGAGCCACTTCACCGGCGACGCCATCTCCGGGGAGCTTGAGGGAACCAAGCTGGAGATCGTGCCGGCCTTGCACACCACCTGGCTGCGATGGAAAGAGCTACACCCGGACAGCCTTGTACTGGACAAGAGGGGCTTCTATCGCTCGGACATATACGAGTACTACTACGGGGACAGCGGCGCGGGCGTCATTGGCGAGGCCAACATAGACGACCGGCTGTACCTCAAGGAGTTCGTGGTCGGGCTTGTGCTGGACGGGCAGGCCAAGGCCTATCCCTTCGGCGACCTCAACGACACTCCCGTGGTGAACGACACCTTCGCGGGCCGTGAGTTGGTGGTCACGTTCGAGACCAGGGCCGCGACCGGCGGCGTATTCAGCCGCGTGGTGGACGGGCAGACGCTTACGTTCCAGGAGACCGGCGAGGAGGTGACCGGCGGCCCGACGATGACCGACGACCAGACCGGCAGCGTCTGGCTCATGCTCACCGGCGAGGCCGTCGAGGGCGAGCTGGAGGGCACCGCCCTGGAGCAGATCCCGTCCAACTACTCGTTCTGGTTCTCGTGGAACGACTACTACCCGAACACGCTGCTCTACCCGGAGGACGGGCCGTACTAACAGGCCGCGCCGACGCCGCGATTGTGCGTAGACTAAGGTTGGTGGGGTGGAGCGGGTGATGGGGATCGAACCCACGACAACTTGCTTGGGAAGCAAGAGCTCTACCACTGAGCTACACCCGCTCGTTCGGGTGTCCTGACCGGATGCGCGTGCCGGCGATTCGGCAGGCCGCACGGGGATATGCTAGCACATGGCGGTTAATGGCGCTACCGCGGACTTTGACGCGTGGACGCCTTGGCTGTAAAGTATGGAATCGGCGCGCCGTCATAAGGCGCGCGCCGCGCCAAGGCGGAGTGGACTGAAAGCATGAACATCAGAAGTCGACTGAGATACGGCGAGACGGTCATCTCGGACCACCATCCGTACTACGCCACCTCGCAGCGCATCATCCTCTACCAGGAGATTGAGGGCCGGGAGGAGCTGTTCGAATTGCCCTACGCCCGCGTGACTTCCGTAGACGTGGTGAAGCTGCCCAGGCACAAGATGATGGTTGCGGGCACGCTCCTTATCGTCGGCGGGGCAATCATGTCGTCCTACGGATTCATCACGTCAATCCCGGCGATCCTGGCGGGCATCGGCGCGCTCGTGTACGGCGGCATAGGGCGGGAGGCGTACTACCAGATCAACGCCCACG
>DAOUKJ010000033.1:0-33113 GCA_034421435.1 Dehalococcoidia bacterium
AGGTTGGTGGTCATCACGTAGTCCCAATCCTCGACGGTGGTGGCCCACACGGGCACGTCGTACACGATTACGCCGGCGTTGTTGACGAGCAGGTCAATGCAGCCCCACTCGGCCAGCACCTGCTCGACGACGCGTGGCGCGTCATCCTCGCGGGTCACGTCGAGGGCGTAGGCCTGCGCTTGTCCGCCGGCGGCGCGTATCTCCTCGACTACGCTTGCGAGGCGCTCCGCGTTGCGGCCAGTGACCGCGATGCGCGCGCCCTCCGCGGCGAACGCCAGCGCAACAGCCCGCCCGATGCCGCGGCCTGCGCCGGTGATCAGCGCGACCTTGTCCTTAAGCAGCATGGGTTACTCCTTTTTCTTAGGGAGTCTCTGGCGGAGCCGACCGACGCCACCTTGCATGGTGGACCTCGCTCGCCCGATAGCATCCTCTCCGAACGATCCAGCTTGGTCCTTGGCTTTCTGACCCAGCTCCGTTTCTAACGCAGCCGCGCCAGCTCTATACAGAAGGTAGGCGCCAGCGGCTCCGGCAAGGGCGGCTCCCCCAGTGGCGGCCGTTGCGCCGGCCAATCCGGCTACTCCGAACGCGGTCCCTCCGGCCGCAATGCCGAACCCTCCAAGACCTGTGACAAGAGTTGGCACAGCGGCGCCCGCCGCAACGCCTCCGATGACCCCTGCACCCTCTGGAGAGTTTGCGGCGCTGCCTACTCTCTTGAGGAAAGCGTCCTTTACGGAGTAACCCTGCTTCTCGCTGACGCCCTCTACTAGACTCTCCATAAGCGCCAACGCGCCGAGGTAGCAATCACGCGCCTCATCATCACTGGTGCCTTCGGTATTTGCGGCTTCCAGCAGGTTGCGTACTTCCTCAAACGTTGGCTTCAATTCATCAAAGTCTTCCGGTGTCAGCATTCGTGTACCCCCGCTTTATTCAGTCGAGTTTCCCGGCAGCAGCGCCTCCAGCTTCTCCAACAGCCGCGCTACGTCCTGCAGCGCTGTTGCAACGGTGGCCTCATCCAAGCCACCCTCGTAGAAGTTGGAGTGCAGGAAGTTCGCTGCCCCGAATAACCTGCCAATCTCCCTGTCGTCATAGTCCTGGCTAAGCCGCGAGACAACTTCGAAGAGCAACCTGTGATGGTTGTGCTCCCAACCTCGCGCTTCAGCGGCGGCCTTGACAATCTGAGCAGCAGCCCCCCAACCCTTCTCGGACGCCTGAAGCAGGTCGCCGGCGCGCAGCTCATTGTGAGCCTGCTCCAGGAACGCCTTGCTCTGATTTCGATATGTGAGTCTTGTGACCATGCCTATGCTGAATAGGGGGTTGGTGGCAACGGCGGGATTCGAACCTGCGACCTAGCGCTTATGAAGCGCCCGCTCTGCCGCTGAGCTACGTTGCCACTGGTGACGTGACACAAGCCGGTTGGCCGGCCGCGGCAATTATAGTGTACCAGCTTGGCGAGCGGAAATGAAGTGGCGCGGACTCTCAGCTGCGAAGGGTTGCGCCAACCTCCCGCTCCAGCGCGGACACGATTCTCGCCATCGCCCGGTTGACCTCGTCGCCGACGAGCGTGCGGTCCGCCGCCTGAAACTGCACCCGGTAGGCCAGCGACCGCTTGCCGTCCGCCACGCCCGCGCCCTCGTACACGTCGAAGAGCGTTGCGTTCGACACCAGCGCGTTCCGCTCGATGAGGGCCCGCACCTGCGCGGCGGGCACACCAGCGTCCAGCACCACGGCCAGGTCACGCAGCGCGCCGGGGTAGCGGGCGATTGGCCGGTAGCGGACCGGCTCCGTGGACACGGCGCGTGTGAGTGCGTCGACGTCCAACTCGAAGAGCGCCACGGCCTCGTCTGCCGCATCAAACAGCTCCAGTGTCCGCGGATGCACCTCGCCGATGACGCCGACCGCGTCTGTGCCGACGAGCACTGCTGCGCAGTGACCGGGTAGGAACATCGACTCTTCGGCCGGCCTGAACTCGCACGGCAGCCGGAGGCGGCCCATCAGCATCTCAACCACGCCCTTGGCGTCGAAGAAGTCCATGCTTTCGTCGCCGCCCTGCCAGCTTTCGGGGCTGTGAGGGCCGGCCAGCACGCCCACCAGCATCTCTCGCTCCAGCGGCAGGTCTGCCTCGCGCGGCAGGTAGACGCGGCCCATCTCGAACAGCCGGACGCCGTCCCTCGCCTGCTGCCGGTTGGCAGCGAGGGTTGTGAGGATGCCGCTGCGGAGAGTGGTGCGTAGATATTCCAGCTCGGCGCTCATGGGGTTGGCAACGCGCATCGGACGCGGCGAGTCCGCGGGCAGCGTCGCCTCCAGCACCGACGCACTGGTGAGGGAGTAGGAGATGGTCTCCTGCATGCCGCATTCGACCATGAGGTCTCGGACGCGCTCCTGAGTCTCGCGTTCTGGCTGCGCGCTGCGGTGCGGAACGGGCGCAGAAATCATGGTTGTGGGCAGCTCGTCGTAGCCGGTGATGCGCGCCACCTCCTCCACCAGGTCATCCTCCTGTGCGATGTCGCTGCGCCAGTAGGGGACTTCCACTCGCATCGAGCCGCTGCTGCCGATCGTCACGCCGAAGCCGAGCGATGCGAGAATACCCTGCACGTGCGGGGCTTCTACCTCGACGCCGAGCACCTTGCGGAGGCGGGCAAGTGTGAAGCGCACGGGCGGCCTGGCAGATCGCTGCGGGTAGGCGTCGGCGATGCCACTGCAGGCCGTGCCTCCGGCGATCTCGACTATCAGCTTGGTGGCTCGCCGCAGAGCCGCCTCGGCTAGCTCAGGTTGCAGGCCCTTCTCGAATCGGGAGGAGGACTCGCTGCGCAGCCTGAGCGCCTGCGAGGTTCGCCGCGTGTTCACGGGGTTGAAGTTGGCCGACTCCAGCAGCACGCTCGTCGTGGCGTCCGTCATCTCGGTGTTGAGGCCGCCCATGATGCCCGCGAGCGCCACGGAGCGCCGGCCGTCTGCAATGACCAGCATGGGCGGTCGCAGCTCGTGCTGCGCCTCGTCGAGGGTCACGAACGGCTCCTGCTCGTCCGCAGGCCGCACGACGATCCTGGACTCTGCAATGGTATCGAAGTCGAAGGCATGGAGCGGCTGGCCGAACTCCAGCATCACGTAGTTTGTCACGTCGACGACGTTGTTGATGGGGCGCTGCCCAGCCCTGAGCAGCCGGTCCTGCAACCACTGCGGGGACGGGCCGACGCTCACGCCACGCACCACGCTTGCTGTATAGCGCGGGCACAGCGCCGGGTCAGTAATCTCGACGTTCACCGCGCCCTCGACCGGCTCGCCGCCCTCCGCGTACGTGAGTTCCGGCTCCCTGAGAGCCGCGCCGGTGAGAGCGGCGACCTCGCGTGCGATGCCAAGGACGGACATGCAGTCCGGCCTGTTGGGAGTGACCTCCACGTCGAAGACCACGTCGCCCAGGTAGTCGCTGAGCGGTACGCCGGCAGGTGCGTCGTCCGGCAGCACGAGGATGCCGGTGTGGTCGTCGCCGAGGGCAAGCTCGCGCTCCGAGCAGACCATGCCGGCTGACTCGACGCCGCGGATGGTGGCTGCACGCAGAGTCTCGAGGTTGCCCGTGCGTGCGTCGACAAGGCTTGCTCCGACGCGCGCGAACGCGATCATCTGGCCCGCCGCGATGTTGGGTGCGCCGCAGACCACGGTGACCTGCTCGCCGTGGAGGGTGACGGTGGCGAGCCTGAGGCGGTCTGCGTTGGGGTGCGGGTCGATGGAGGCGACCTGCGCCACGAACACGTTGTCCCATGTGCCGCCCATCACGTCTATGCTGCCGACCTCATTGCCGGACATGGTGAGCCGGTGCGCCAGCTCCTCCGGCTGGAGGTCAACGTCAACGTACTCTCTGAGCCAGGACAGGGGGACTTTCATTGCGTGTTACTTTATGCCTAAATCGAAGTGTTGTATCAAGTGTTGTTAAGTGTTGGTGTCATGGCGCGGGGTACAGACTCGGCAGCAGAAGCTCCATTGGGTGAAGCGTCCGGTTGAGTGGATTGAAGACGAGGCCAAAATTCTCCAGCGTGACCACGCCCAGCAGACCTACGTCGCCCGGCTCTCCAAGGATGACCGGCGAGTGTCCTTCACCGTGGTCGAGCGATATGTAACACTCGGAAACCTGGCGCACCATTCGCGAGCCGTCGGCCAGCCGGAAGCTGATCTCGCGCGTCGGCTCCAGCTCAATTGCCTTCCACACCTGCTCAGGCAGCAGCGAGTATGATGCGCCGCTGTCCACCAGCAGCTCCAGAGCTTCCTGCTTTCCGGTAGGCCCGGTCACCACTGCGTTTACGTAGGTTATGCCCATCGCCGCACCTAGAACTGCCTCAGGAAGCGCAGGTCGTTGCCGTAGAACAGGCGTATGTCGTCGATGCCGTACTTGAGCATGGCGATGCGCTCCACGCCCATGCCGAACGCGAACCCGGTGTAGCGCGAGGAGTCGTAGCCGACGCCCTCAAGCACCGTGGGGTTGACCATGCCAGCGCCCAGAATCTCGATCCAGCCCGTGTCCTTGCAAATGTTGCAGCCGTCCTTGCACATGAAGCAGTCGATGGCCATCTCCGCGCCCGGCTCCACGAACGGAAAGAAGTCGACGCGGAAGCGTACCTTGCGCTCGCTGCCGAAGATCAGGCGAGCGAACTCGTAGAGTGTGCCCTTCATGTCTGCGAAGGTGATGCCCTCATCCACGGCCAGGCCCTCCACCTGGTAGAAGTGCCACTCGTGTGTGGCGTCGGTGGCCTCATAGCGGTAGCACTTGCCCGGCACAATCACACGCACGGGCGGCTCGGCGCTCTGCATCGTGCGCACCTGCATGGGCGAGGTGTGCGTGCGAAGCAGCATCGGTCGCTCGCCGTTGTCGTCCACGTGGTCGATCCAGAGGGTGTCCCACATGTCCCTCGCTGGGTGGTCCTTGGGGATGTTGAGCATCTCGAAGTTGTATCGGTCCCACTCAACCTCCGGGCCTTCGACGACCTGGAAGCCCATTGCGGCGAATGCGTCGCATATCTCGCGCACCATCTGCGTGGTGGGATGCAGCCGGCCGACCGGGACGTGCCTGCCCGGAAGCGTGACGTCGATGCCACCTTCCTCAGCGATGGCCTGCAGCCGTCCCTGACTGGCGGCCGCCTCCGCGCCTGCGAGTCTCTCCTCGAGCACGGCCTTCACGCGGTTGGCGGCGGCGCCGGTGGCCCTGCGCTCGTCCGGCGGAAGCGATGCGAGGCCGCGCAGCACTTGCGTGAGCCTGCCGCGGCGGCCGAGGTACGCGACGCGCCACTGCTCGATCGCCTCCGACGAGGCGGCCTGCTCCAGGTCGCGCAGTGCGGAGGCCTGTAGCTCTTCGAGGTCGGTTGGCGTTGGATTGCTGGTCATGGCGCGGCAGACGGGGGCATTCGGGCGCTTGCCATTATAGGTACGGGAGCGGCAGGCGGTCAAGGCGGACGGGAGAGCGGGGGAGTGGGGCAGACGTGGCGCGCTTATGCTATCATTTCGACCAAGACTGCAGTGCGGTGGCGGCATCACTTAGACCAGCGGTTCAATCCGCCCCCGCGATTGGAGGCTTTCATGATGCCTACTCTCGATGAACTGCTTGCCCAGGTCGACGCCGGGCGCGACGACATCATCAGGCTGGAGCAGGACCTGGTTCGCATCCCGTCCGTCAACACCGGTTTCATGCCCACCGGCAACGAGACCGAAGTCTGCGACTACATCCGCGACTGGCTTGCCGCGGAAGGTGTGGACAGCGAGACCCTGGAGTCCGCGCCCGGCAGGGGGAACATCATCGCCAGCCTGAAGGGCCGCTCAGGCACACCTGGGCTCATGTTCATGGCCCACCTTGACGTAGTGCCGGTGGAGGACGAGGCCAAGTGGACCTACCCGCCGTTCAGCGCCACCATCGCCAACGGACGCATCTACGGCCGCGGGGCATCCGACTGCAAGGCCCTCCTGACCGCTCAGCTTATGGCAAGCCGTATCCTCCACCGCAACTCCATCGAGCTGAAGGACAACCTGTTGCTCTCGTTCTCCGCAGACGAGGAGAGCGGCGGCTGGTACGGCGTCGGCTGGCTCGCCGAGCACCATCCCGAGAAGATCACGGCTCCCTATGCCGTCAACGAAGGCGGCGGCCAGCCTGCCGATGCCGCAGGCAATCTGGCGTACATCGTAGGCCTCGGCGAGAAGGGCCGCGTTCAGATCGAGATCGAGGTCAAGGGCGCCAGCGCTCACGCCTCCGTACCCTGGAGGGGCACCAACGCACTGTACCGCGCGGCGCAGGTGCTCGAACGTATCGAGAACTACGAGCCGGAGCGCGACACGTCCGCCGACATCTTCCGCCACCTCTCGAAGTTTGCCATCGAGGATGTGCCATCGCCCGAGAACATCGACTCAATAGTCGACGAACTCGAAACCCGAGACCCCAGCATGGCGACGACCCTTCGAGCCTTGTCTCGCATGACCCTGGCCGCCACCGTGATCAGGGGCGGCGTCAAGTCCAACAGCGTACCTGAGACGGTCTACATCACCTGCGACAGCCGCATTCTCCCGCACCAGGACGACGAGTACGTTCGCGCCGAGCTGACCCGCCTACTCGACGGCATACCGGGCGTCAGCTTCGACACCGACTACACGGCCATTTCGAACGCTTCTTCGCCCGACACCGAGTTCATGACGATTGTCCAGAGGGTAACCGAATACGTGCTGGGCGGCCGGTCGATCGAATGGATACCCGGCCTCTGCGTGGGAGTCACCGACTCCCGTTTCACGAGGCCCCTCGGCGTGGTCACCTACGGCTTCGACGGCACACACCCCGACGACAATCCGTTGGAGTGCAACATCCACGCCACCAATGAGTCCGTTAGCATTCGCACACTGGTCACGAGCACCAAGATCATGCTTGCGCTGGCCTACGAGATGCTCGCGGTGAAGTGATGCGGGCGGGCACCGGAATGCGCGGACGCCGTCATGCTGGCGGAGGCCGGAGTTCAGAGATGGGCCTGAGTGGGTGTTGTAGTTGCGATGGCGAGTGCGCTACGGAATTGAAGGAAGGGGTTGGGTTGTTCTAACGTTTCTGTTCCCTACTGCAATGACTATTGCGTGCATCGGGGCAAAGTGATTGAATTAGCCAATCGATCTACTTGGCTTGGGTTGCATGTGCGAGTAGTGCAATGATGAAGCATCGAATTCTGGTACCCATGGTCATTCTGGCGCTCGTCGCTATAGGGGCCTGTGAGGCTCCTCCCACTCCCGCGCCGGCGCCCACGGGTACACCCGCACCCACAAGCTCGCCTGTACCCGCGGCTACAGCAACTTCAACTCCGGTTTCCACCGTCGCGTCGGCTCCCACCAGACTTCCACCTACGCCTACGGTCGCGCCCAGTCCAACGGTACCACCCATCCCAACATCGACACCGCCGACTATCCCGAAGCCATCGCCCACCGCCACAAGTAGCCCTCCACCCACGGCAGTTCCCACTCCCACATCAGCGCCTGCTCCTACCAGGACTCGCACCCCAACTCCTACTCCTGCGCCTGCCAGCACCTCAGCCCCGATGCTAGTACCAACACCTATACCAACCCCAACGCCCCTTCCGGTAGAGCTCTTCGTCTCACCCGTATCGCCCACGGCGATGGACCTCAGCTGGTCACTCGGAATCTCGGATGCTACCGGACTCTCCATTTACCGGGACGGAGAGCTGTTGGCCACATTGTCGGCAGCAGATCTGTCGATGCGGGACACGGAGCTTCACCCCAACACTAGGTATCGCTACAGGCTCGTCGTAAGCCGGCCAAACGACTCCGAGGTCGCGGATGAGGAGGCGGTGGCTACCTTGGCATACCCTCCCAGAATTTCCATGCAGATGGCTACCCATTGGACGGGGTTTCAACAGCCCATAATTGATGAACGCAACCCGGACTACACCGAGTATCGCGTGGTTCTGACCAAGCGTGGCGACTCTGTTCCAATAGCGGACGTGGGGGACTCCGATTGGAGCACGAGCAAGTGCAGGAAGCTGGACGGCCTTGAACCTAAGCAATCGTATTTTGTCTCAGTTACTGCGCGGAATTTGGACGGGATCGAGACCGAGCCGGCGAATCTGATCGAAGGTTCCCCCTTTGACCATCACCCAGTTGCTCGTACCAGAATTCACCCGGCGAGCGAAGCCCCTTGGGTCAAGGACAGGGTTCGTGACATCGTTCGCATTTATGGGCTTACGGATGCTGCCCAGGAGTGGATGAATAACAACATTACGATCGAGCGGATACCCGGCGAACCGGGTTATGCCGGGGCTCGCTGGGGCAGGCCCGCTGTTGGACACAGCTATCTGGGAGCTATTATGCATGAGGTCATGCACGTGTTCTGGCACTTCTGGGACAGGTTTCCGGAGCCGTGCGACAAAATGAACCTGTACACCTACAGACGGGACGTTGCGCAATTCCCAATCGACGTCCGGAACTGGTATCACTCTGACTTCAGTGAGCCCTTTCCATTCGGGTCCGAGTCTTGGCGTCTGTACTACAACATGATGGTGGGTATGCTGGAGCGGGCAGCTCCTGAAGGCGAAGATGTTTGGGAAATCCTGGAGCGTCAAGAGTACGCAAAGCTATGGTGGGGATTCTATCACACTATGGAGACCAACATACCTCTGCAAGCTCCGCAGAGGTTGTCCCTGTTCCCGCCAACTATCCAGAAGTACTTCCACGGGTTCATCGAGCCAGGCGAAGAAACCACCTGGGACCAACAGATATTCTGGTACTCGCGGCTTGCAGGGGAAGACCAGTACCTTGCGCACCCCTACGTTTCCCACGAAATCACGCATTTTACGGTCGAGTCTATTGCGGACCCCGGTCACCCGAGAACCAGTTTGCCTGAACCGTTGAGAACACATTTGAGGGAGGCCGACAGGCAGATGGTGGTGGACTTCATCAATAGGCTGGAGGAGATTGAGCCTTGGCAGTGGGATAAGGGATTCCTATACCGCCATTCGAGATGGCACATCCACCGCGCGCACGTGTACTGGGATGAGCTTGGTCCTGAGGTAGGAATAGAGCTGGATGAAGAGAATCTCCAGGCCGTCCTTACGGCGCTTGAGTCACTGTATATGCATCACTGCATGCCCAAGGAGATTCCTAATTGCGGGTTCGATCGCCACTCGATCAGCTGGACAAGCCAGGACGACGTTCGGGAGGTAATCAATAACCTTGAGGCACTCACAGAAAAGCAGCGCAGTGTCCTTCTTGAGCTGGTCATGCTGGAGCGCGGATAAGCCCGCTCATGGTTCATGCCCACCAACGGCATGGCATGACTCGCCCTGCCATTGACCTCCCGCCCGGTGCGCCTTAAGATGGAACTGTAAGCCGCAACGAATTCCATCCCTCGCGATACCGCATGACACAGCAAAGCGCATCGTCCTCACCCCCGCTCAAGCACACGCCCCTGTTCGAGTGCCACGTCGTTGCCGGCGCGCGGCTGGTCGGCTTTGCGGGGTGGGAGATGCCCATCCAGTACGAGGGCATTCTGGCAGAGGCCAGAACCGTGCGCTCCAACGCAGGTATCTTCGACGTGTCGCACATGGGGCGCGTGGAGATTACAGGCGGGGACGCCGAAATGTTCATCCATCGCCTCGTGACCGGCGACGTGGCAGGCATGCCCCTGCGGCGCGCCCGCTACACCCTCATCTGCAACGAGGCCGGCGGCATCATCGACGACACCATAGTCTACAGGCTGGGCGACGAGCGATTCCTGCTTGTCCCCAACGCGGCCAACTCCGCAGAGGTCCTCGCCTGGTTCGGGCACTGGCGCGAGGCTTGGGGCCTGGACGTGGAGATGAAGGTCATCACGGAGGAGACCGCGCTGATCGCCCTGCAGGGGCCAAGCGCGGAGGCCATGCTGCAGCCAGGCTGCGACGCCGACCTGTCTAGCGTGCGGCCGTTCAGAAGCGTGGAGACGCAGGTGTTCGGCGTACAGGCTGTGGTGGGCAGGACTGGCTACACCGGCGAGGACGGTTTCGAGATGGCTCTCCCGGGCGGGAACGCACCGGACGTGTGGAACAGGCTGTCGGACGCAGGCGCCGCGCCGTGCGGCCTGGGCGCTCGCGACGTGCTGAGGCTGGAGGCCGGCCTGCTGCTGCACGGCTCGGACATGGACTCGACGGTTACGCCGCTGGAGGCGGGCCTGGACCGGTTTGTGTCGTGGGACGCCGGAGACTTCATCGGCCTGGAAGCCCTGCAGCAGATCAGGAGCAGCGGCCTCAGCAGGACGCTCATCGGATTCCGGCTACTCGAACGGGGAGTGCCCCGCCACGGCAACGACATTCTGCTAGGCGAGACGGTCGTCGGAAGCGTGACCAGCGGCACGCACTCGCCCACTCTTGACATGGGTATTGGATTGGGATACGTTGCCATGGGCGCGCAGGAGCCGGGGACCCGGCTGAGCGTCGACATCCGCGGCAGGCGCGTGGAGGCGGAGGTGGCTTCAATACCCTTCTACTCCAGGAGGAGATGACATGCATCCCGAGGACAGGCGATACTCGCGAGAGCACGAGTGGGCCAGGGACGAGGGTGACGGCACAGTGCTGGTCGGCATTACGGATTACGCGCAGGAGCATCTGGGCGACATTGTGTATCTGGAGCTGCCGGCCGTCGGGACGCAGCTTGACCGGAACCAGAAGCTGGGCGAGGTCGAGTCCGTGAAGTCGGTGTCCGACATCTTTGCGCCGATCTCGGGCGAAGTGGTTGCGGTGAATGACGTGGTGGTTGACAGCCCGGAGATGGTGAACGAGGACCCTCACGGCACAGGATGGCTCTTGCGGCTCACGCCGTCGCAGCCGTCCGAGCTGGACGAGCTGATGTCTGCTTCAGACTATGAGGCCATGCTGGAGAGTCTGGACTAGCGCGGCATGACTCAGGGCATTCCTTTCTCTCCATACGTGCCCAACACGGAAGACGACCGCCGGGCCATGCTTCAGGCCATCGGCGTTGAGTCGGTCGAGGAGCTGTTCGCCGACATACCCGAGGGCTACCGGCAGCCGACGCTCGACCTGCCGGCGCAACTCTCCGAGCTGGAGCTGCGGCGTGAGTTGCAGGCGCTTTCAGACCTAAACCTGGTGCCCGGCCGAGTCCCGTGCTTCCTTGGCGGCGGCGCCTACGACCACTTCGTGCCATCGGTGGTTGGCCACGTCATCAGCAGGGGTGAGCTCTCCACTTCCTACACTCCGTACCAGCCGGAGGTCAGCCAGGGCACGCTTCAGGCCATCTTTGAGTTTCAGTCGCTTGTGTGCCAGCTGCTGGGCATGGAAGTTGCCAACTCCGGCATGTACGACGGGGCATCGGCGCTCGCGGAGGCGGCGCTGATGGCCTGCCGGGTCACCGGCAGGGAGCGAATCGTCCACATGGACACCGTTTCGCCGGCGTACCTGAAGGTGATGCGCACCTACACCGAGCCTCAGGGGCTGGTGATGGAGCCGCTCATTCCGGGTGTGGCCCTACCCGAGGATGCGGCCTGCCTGGTCGTGCAGAGCCCCGATTACTTCGGCCGCATCGAAGACGTGGAGAGGCTGGCGATGGAGGCGCACGAGAGCGGCGCTCTGCTGGTGGCTTCTGTTGACCCGGTGTCGCTGGGCATGTTCCGTCCGCCGGGCGAGCTTGGCGCCGACATCGTGGTCGCGGAGGGGCAGGCGCTGGGCGTGTCGCTGAGCTTCGGCGGCCCGTACGTGGGACTCTTCACGTGCAAGTCCCAGTACCTGCGACAGATGCCCGGCCGAATCGCGGGCAGGACGGTGGACACGCAGGGCAGGGAGGGCTACGTTCTCACGCTTCAGACACGTGAGCAGCACATCCGCAGGGAGCGCGCCACGTCCAACATTTGCACCAGTGAGGCACTGGTGGGCACGGCAGTGGTGACATACCTGGCGTGCCTGGGCAGGGCAGGGCTGCGCCGCATCGCGGAGCTCACCTACCACAAGGCCCACTATGCTGCATCGCTCATCGAGGGAATCGCCGGATACGAGCTGCCGCTGGACGGCACGTTCTTCCAGGAGTTCGTCGTGCGCTGTCCGATCGATCCGGCGGAGGTGAACCGGCGGCTGCTGGATCGGGGCATCATCGGCGGCCTGGACGTGAGCGACCTCGTGCCTAACGGGCTGCTGCTGTGCGTCACGGAAATGAACACTCGCGAGGAGATCGAGGTGCTGGCTTCGGCGCTGGAGGAGATAGCCCGATGAGCTTCCCCGTGCGCGACCGTCGCCTGCTCATGGACCGGAGCGTGTCCGGCCGCGTTGGCGTGCTAACGCCTCCGCTGGACGTACCGGAGCAGCCGCTGCCTCACGCGTCCGTGCTCAGGGATGATCTGCCGCTGCCTGAGGTCAGCCAGGGCGAGGTGGTGCGGTACTTCACCACGCTCAGCCAGATGAACTTCTCGGTGGATACCAACTACTATCCGCTGGGAAGCTGCACCATGAAGTACAACCCGAAGATTAACGACGAGGCTGCGCAGATGCCGGGCTTCTCGCGCATCCATCCGCTGCAGCCGGAATCGACGGTTCAGGGCGCGCTGAAGCTGGTGCACCGGCTCCAGGGCTTCCTGGCCGAGATATCCGGTATGGACGCCGCGGGCCTGGCGACGATGGCCGGCGCGCAGGGAGAGCTTGCGGGCATGCTCATGATCCGCGCCTACCACCTCTCGCGCAACGACACCGGGCGGCGGACGGTGCTGGTGCCGGACAGCGCGCACGGCACAAACCCCGCCTCCGCGGCGATGTGCGGCTACCGCGTGGTGAGCATACCCTCGGACTCACAGGGCAACATGGACCTGGAAGCGCTGCGGAATGCCTGCGACTCGGAGACGGCGGGGCTGATGCTCACGCTTCCCAACACGCTCGGCCTCTTCAACTCCAACATCATCGACATGTGCCGCGCCGTCCACAACGCGGGCGGGATGGTCTACGGCGACGGCGCAAACATGAATGCGTTGCTGGGCCATGCCAAGCTGGGGCACCTCGGCTTCGACGTGCTGCACATCAACCTGCACAAGACGTTCAGCACGCCGCACGGCGGCGGAGGCCCCGGAGCCGGGCCGGTCTGCTGCAACTCAAAGCTCGCTCCGTTCCTGACGGCGCCGGTGGTGGAGAGCTTCACCGGAGAGGACGGCGCCAAGACCTTCCGCCTGGGCACGCCTGAGGCGAGCATCGGGAAGGCGGGAGCCTTCCACGGAAACTTCGGCATGCTGGTGAGGGCGTACACCTACATCCGCAGCCTTGGAGAGCAGGGACTCCGCGAGATCAGCGAGAACGCGGTCATCAACGCGAACTACGTGCTCAACGCACTTCGCGACCACTACCACCTGCCGTACGACCGCTCTTGCATGCACGAGGTGGTGTTCTCGGCCAGGACGCAGAAGGCCCGCGGCGTGAGCGCGCTGGACATTGCCAAGCGTCTCATCGACTACGGCATCCATCCTCCAACCATGTACTTCCCGCTGATAGTGGAGGAAGCGCTAATGGTTGAGCCGACGGAGACGGAGAGCAGGGAGACGCTGGACAGGTTCATCGAGGTGATGAAGGAGATTGCGAGTCAGGCGGAGGAGGATCCTCAGCTGCTGAAGAATGCGCCTCACTACACGCCCAACTCGCGCCTGGACGAGGCAAGGGCGGCCCGCAGGCCGGACCTGCGGTGGAGAGCGGTGGAGGAGTCGTAACGTCTCTTAGCCTTCGAACTTGTAGCCTGCGCCCCACACGGTCTTGATGTACCTCGGCTTCTCCGGTGACCCCTCCACCTTCTCTCGCAGCCGCCGGATGTGGACGGTGACCGTGCTGCAGTCCATAGGCGTGTTGTAGAACCAGACCCTGCGCATCAGCTCCTCACGGGTGAAGACCTGGCCGGGGTGCGAAGCCAGGAAGAAGAGCAGGTCGAACTCGGTGACGGTGAGGCGACGCCTTGCGCCGTCCTTGGTGACCATCCTGGTACGTGAGCATATGCTGAGGCCTTCGAAGTCCAGTGTCGCGGGGTCGTCCCACTTGTCCGTGTCGTAGGTCATGCCCGGGACCGTGCTGTCGATCATTACGTCCTCCGTCCCTGAGTGGGTGAGGCCTCTCCCGGCCTGCCAACATCCAAAACAATGGCCCTTTGTATAGATATACGTAAAAGGGGCCGGTTTTGGATTTAGGAGACCGGCGGAGAAGCTGCCTAAGTTGACAACCCACAGGCCCTATGCTAAATTGCGGCCAGCCTGTTGCAGAGGGAGTGGTCTTCTGTTCCCAGCGCGCGAATCGCCTTCTCCATGGCGGACGATCTATAGCCTGCACTTCAAGGGTATCGTGTCCTGCTTCCGGATTGGGGTTGACGTGGTTCAAGCCGGACCAGAGGTCTTCCCCAAGCCAGTGGAGCAATGAGAGGGACTAGCGCGGGAGAGAGAAGGAGCGCCCGGTTCATAGAGCAGTGTTCGGAGATGCTGCAGGACCGGCGGTTGATACTGGTCAGCAACAGGGGGCCGGTAGAGTATCACGTTACGCCTGAGGGTGGATTGCAGGCTCGCCGTGGAAGCGGCGGCGTGGTAACGGCCCTCAGCACCCTCACCAACTACGTAGACCTTACCTGGGTTGCAAGCGCCATGGGCGAAGGCGACCGCCGCGTGGCCCAGCAGGCCGAAGGCGGAAGAGTCAAGTCTCCCATACCCGGCCAGAGCCTCTACCTGCGATACGTGGTCACGCCGCGCCGCGTTTACCACAAGTTCTACAACATCTTCTGCAACCCGCTTCTCTGGTTCTTGCAGCACTACATGTGGAGCTCGCCCTACACGCCCAACGTGGACAGCTCCGTATACGACGCCTGGGAGATGGGCTACATTCCGGTCAACCGCCTCTTTGCGGATGCCGTGGTGGAGGAGGCCCAGCACAGCAATCAACCGCCCTACGTGATGCTCCACGACTACCACTTGTACCTAGCTCCCGGCATGGTTCGGGAGGCTCTCCCAGACGCCCTCATCCAGCACTTCCTGCACATACCCTGGCCGGATCCAAGCTACTGGCAGATGCTGCCCGCCTTCATGCGGACTGCCATCTTCGAAAGCCTGTGCGCCAGCGACATCGTGGGGTTCCAGACGCCGCGGGACGTGCGCAGCTTTCTGCAGAGCTGCGAGATGTTCGTGGACCGGGCCGTGGTGGACCACACTAAGTGCACCATCACACTGGACGGCAGGGAGACGGCGGCGCGCTGCTATCCCATCTCCATTGACGTGGGCGAGCTTCGGGAGATAGCCAACTCGCCACGCGCACTGGAGTACGAACGCAAGATCAGCCAGCTGCTCGGCGAGAAGACCATTGTCAGGGTGGACCGCGTCGAGCCAAGCAAGAACATCGTCAGGGGTTTCAGGGCCTATCGCCTGCTGCTGGAGCGCAACCCGGACTTCCACGGCAGGGTGAAGTTTCTGGCGTTCCTGGTACCCTCGCGGACGCACATTCGCCAGTACCAGCGGTATCTCCAGGAGGTTGACGCCCTGGTCACGGAGATCAACGAGACCTTCGGGAACGAGGACTGGCAGCCCATAACCGTGTTCTACGAGAACAACTACACGCAGGCCATGGCGGCCATGAAGCTGTACGACGTGTTGCTGGTCAACTCCATCATAGACGGCATGAACCTGGTGGCCAAGGAAGGCCCGGTCGTCAACACGCGCGGCGGCGTGGTGGTGCTATCGGAGACGGCCGGCGCATTTGCACAGCTCAACGAGGGCGTTCTTGCCGTTGCTCCTGCGGACGTGGAGGGCACTTCGCAGGCGCTCTACCAGGCCATAACCGCATCCATGGAGGAACGCGAGAGGCGCGCCAACCTGCTCGTCCAGAAGGTGGAGGATGAGGACGTCATCAACTGGATGCAGTGCCAGCTGGAGGATATGCGTTCCCTGGTGGGCCGTACCGACCAGGTCGAAGCCTAACGCTCGCCGGTCAGCCGGGCCCGACTAGCCACTCAAGGATCTCCTCCACCTCCTCGACGCCTCTCGCCACTAGGTCGGCCTCTGTCAACACGGCTTCCGGCGTATTCTCACCTAGCACCCCTATGGCCAGGCCTTCGCATGTCCCCTCGGCGGCGAGCGCGTGCAGCGCAACGAATGCGTCCACGTCCGTGGTGTCGTCGCCCAGGCAGACCACGCCGCGCAGGTGGTTCTCCGCTGCCAGCTCTCGCAGCGACGTGCCCTTGTCCACCCTCACCGGCGGGCGCAGCTCCACCACCAGCTTGCCCTCCGTGACGACCATGTGGCCGGCCTCAGGCGAGCTTGCCAGCGCCTCCAGAATGGCCGCCCTCGCAAGCTCCGGCTCAGGACTGAGCCGGTAGTGGAAGCTGGCGGATACGCCCTTGTCCTCCACCAGCAGCCCCGGCATGTCCAGCGCCAGGCGCACTCTCTCCGCGATGGCGTGTATGCCGGATGCGTGCTGCTGAGCCTCCTCGCGCACTTCCAGCCTGCCGTCCCGCCACGTCTCCAGGCCGTGATTGCCGCGGTACACCGCGCCGCCAACATCGACCATGTCCCTGGCGGTCGCTGCGGCGCGGCCGGTGAGCACAGCCACGAGCGCCAGTCTCGGCACGAGGGCCGACAGGGCGGAGCGACAGCGCGGGGAGACGACGGTCTCCTCCGGCGTATCCGTGATGGGCGCGATGGTGCCGTCCACGTCGGTGACGAGGCCTGATGGCGAGCGGGCCAGCGTCGCTCGAATGCGGTCCAGGTGGTGGAGTGCGTTGGGCGTTTCTATCGTCGTTCCTCCGGCGCGGCGTTTAGTCTAGCAGCCGGTTCGGATAGGGGCGAGCAGGCTGGCATCAGGCTGGGCGGACAGGCGGATCGGGCCTGCGTGCAATGAAGAGGAAGACCGTTCCCAGAATCAGCGCCACTATGAAGCTCATGAATGCGATCTGGTAGCTGTCGGTCGTATCGTAGATCCAGCCTGCGTAAATCGGTCCGATCACGGTTGCCGGGATGTGGCACAGCTGCATCCAGCCACGGATTGCGGCGAAGTTCCTCCGCCCGAAGTACTCGCCGACGATTGCCATGAACACGGGAATGGCTCCTCCGTACGCTATGCCGTAGATCACCACGAAAAGCCACACCATGAACACGTTGGTGGCGTTGGCAAGGACATATATGCCCAGCGCCTGCAGCAGCGTGCACGCGATCAGCACGTACCGCTTCTCCACGTAGTCGCCCAGCACGCCGAAGCCCAGGCGACCCACGAGGCTGATGGTGACCATCGCGCCCAGGGCTGCGCTTGCCTGCACAAGCGGTATGGCGCGAACGTTGGAGAGGTAGTTGACCTGATGGATGACCACGGACGTCATGGCCACCGCCCGCGCCGTGGTGCCGAGCACCAACATCCAGAAGGCAAACGAGATGAGGGCCTGTCGCACGCTGAAGTCGTAGTCGGAGGCCCAGGCTCTTGCAGCGGTAAACACCTGCCGCCTGTTGCCGGACCTGTCCGTGTCCTGCGCGGGCGAGGCGGCTGTCTGCGGGTCGTCAGGGCGGCCGGGCTCGTCGCCGTCGGGAAGGTAGCCGTACTGTTCCGGCTTATGTCGCAGGAGCAGCGATAGGGGAATCACGATGACGAAGAGGCCCACGCCGGACAGCATTGCGGCGGTGCGCCAGCCAAAGTCGTTGACGATCCAGCCGAGTGCGAAGACTGTCAGGCCGCTGCCTCCCGCGCCCAGCGAGAAGACTGCGAAAGCCCGGGAGCGTTTGCGGTTGAACCACGCGTTGACGGCGGCCTGGCTGGCATGGCCGAAGCCGGTGTTGTATCCGATCGACATCCAGCCGGCGTAGAGGAGGACGAAGACGACGAAAGCGCTGAGATGGATCGGTCCAAAGCTCACGGGGGAAACCGCGCTCATCAGGAAGAAGCCCGTACCGGCGATTACAGCGCCAATTATGGCCATTCTCCGCGGCCCGAACCTGTCGATGGCCCAGCCGATGATGGGGCCTTCCAGGCCGCCCTCAAGCCGCGAGAGGGAGATGACGGCGGCGCCTGCCGCCGCGCTCCATCCGAACTCGTCCAGGAGGACCTTGAAGAAGATGGGGAAGCCGTAGAACCAGACGCCTGCGCCGTATACGTTGATCCCGGCCGCGGCGGCTACTACGTACCAACCGTAGAACAGGCCGCGGCGCCGTCTCGTGGCCGTCAGGGCCGCTGTGTCGACCTTCAGCGTATCAGCCATTCTTCAGCACCCTGCGCGGTACCTGCCTCTCGGAGGCGGGATCAGTCGAAATCGTCCTCCTCATCGTCATCATCATCATGCTGATGCGATGCGGGTGATCCCGATGACATGCGTGGCAGAAGAGCACCGGGGCTGTCTCGCTTCTGCCGGCGCGGGGGAAGGCCATTGATGTCCTCCGCCATGCGCGCCGCGTCCTCCGCGCCCACACTGGAGGCGTCGACCACCACTCCCTGCAGTCCAACGTCCTGCAGCACGACGAGCTCGCCGCGACTCAGCGGTTTGGCGCGCAGGAGCAGCAGCGGCCTGGGAACGAAGTCCCTGACGGCCCTCACCTGCATCAGCGCCTTGACTGTGAGGGGCGACGCGTTCTCGAGGCCGGAGATCACCACGGCGTCCACGGGAAACTCCTCCATGGAGTGGCCCAGCTCCTCCGGAAGCTCGACGGGGATAACGAATAACCGCCCGATCTCCTCGTCCGCCAGGAGCTCGGAGGGGGTGTCCACGCTGGAGAACACCACGAAGTCGGCGCCCTGCTCTTTGAGGTCGTCCAGCGAGAGACCGGTGGCGGCGTCGGGCCAGAGGCCCCAAAGCCTGTCGCCCATTGCCTTGCGGGCTGCCTTCAACTGCGCGTTGGAGGCCTTTGGCACTGCAACGGCGAATCCGTCCGCTTGAGATTCGGAAGCGGCGTCCTTGGCGTTGGAGAGGGAAAGCATGAGAAGGGCCGGGGCGCGTTCCGGTGCGCGGCTCGCGGCGAAGCCCATGGGAGCGGGCGCGACAGTGCCCACCTTCTCCAGGCGTTCGATTAGCTTGCTCAAGGGAGTCTCCTGTGGAGGCTGGAAGCCCCGGGATTGATGAGTCTCGCTGCGGGGCCTCTCCGGAGAACGCGGGGTGAGTCCCAGTGGAGACGGGAGTGGTGGAGCCTGGCGTTAGTCAGACGATGGGAGCCTGCGAGCATCCTGCAACGCCATATCCTTATCGCAGCAAGTTACCGGCCCTTCGCCGGCCTTGGTGCATAGAGCAATCATGCCGCAGGTCTCGCACTGATATCGCTTGCCGAGCTCGTTTGCCATGAAGAAACCTCCTGCGCCGCCCTCATTGCGGGCCGGTAGTGAGAGAGGATTAGCGTTGAGTTGCCTACTTCTGCGGGATGGGCTCGCCGCAGCAGTTCATGGTGCCATCGCCTGCGGTAGTGACAATTAGCTCAACGCCGCAGTGCTTGCAGGAATACCTTTTGCCGGACTCGTTGGCCAACTCAACCCCCCTGAGTGTAGGATTGAGCCATTATAGCTTTATGAGATTGGTCGGTCAACCTGAATCTGCCTTGCGGCGCGGGCTGTAGCGCGGCACAGGACAGCCGACAATCGAATCTGCTATCATGTATCCAAATGCCCACGCAAATCACCCTCGAACAGGCCCCGCGCAGGCGTTTGCCTCCGTGGTTCAAGGTGCCCATGCCGGGCGGCGACAACTACCGCGAGCTTGAGGGCCTGCTCCGCGACAGCAGCCTGCACACGGTGTGCGAGGAGGCGCGCTGCCCCAACATCGGCGAGTGCTGGGAGCGGAGGAGCGCCACCTTCATGATCCTGGGCGACATCTGCACGCGCCGTTGCCACTACTGCGCCGTGACCACAGGCAGGCCACTCGGGCTGGACCTGCAGGAGCCCGTGAGGCTCGCGCGGGTCGTCGAGAGACTTGCGCTGCGGTACTGCGTGATCACGTCGGTCAACCGTGACGATCTCGCGGACGGCGGCGCATTCATCTTCGCAGAGTGCATCCGGCAGATACGGCGCAGGGTATCCGGCTGCGAAGTCGAGGTGCTGATCCCGGACTTCGAGGGCTCGGAGGAGGCGCTGCGGACGGTGATGAACGCCGAGCCGGACGTGCTCAATCACAACATCGAGACCGTCGAGCGGGTGTTCCACTCCGTGCGCCCCAGGGGCGATTATCGCCAGTCGCTGGAGCTTCTGGCCAGGGCCAGGGAGATTGAACCGGACGCCGTGACCAAGTCGGGCATGATGGTTGGCCTGGGCGAGGAGTGGGACGAGATAGTCCAGACCATGCGGGACCTGCGCTCGGTGGACTGCGACCTGCTGACCATCGGGCAGTACCTGCGACCCTCATCGAAGCACCGCGTGCTGGACAGATTCTACACGCCCCAGGAGTTTGACGAGCTGCGGATTGAGGGCGAACGCCTGGGCTTCCGCCACGTGGCGTCCGGCCCCCTGGTGCGCAGCTCATACCACGCCGACGAGCAGTCCGCCGCGGCCCGGCGGTAACCCACCGTCGTTGGCCCACGACGACCGTCCACAGCTTGCCATGCCCTCGCAGCCACCATTGCTGCTGCTATACAACGCAAACGTCATCACGCTTGAGTCGTCGTTGCCTCGCGCCTCGTGGGTGGCGGTTGCGGGCGGCAGCATAGCGGAGGTGGGCAGGGGAGAGCCTCCGCGCGAGCTTCTCGGGCGGCAGGGCGTCCAGGCTATCGATTGCAAGGGCGGCACACTCATTCCCGGCTTCCATGACGCTCACTGTCACGTGCTGGCTACTGCGTCTGGGCTCCTCGCGGTGGACTGCTCACCCGGGGCTGTCTCGTCAGTGGATGAGATAGGCGAGCGGCTCAGGCGGCGCTCTGCCGTGACTCCGCCGGGCGCGTGGATTCGCGGCGCAGGCTACAACGAGTTCTACCTCCGCGAGAGGCGTCACCCGGACCGCCATGACCTGGACGCCGCCGTGCCGGACAGGCCCGTCAGGCTGGCGCACCGGTCGGGGCACGCGCACGTGCTCAACACGCGCGCCCTGGAGCTGGCCGGCATACGTGCGGACACCGCCGACCCCGTCGACGGAGTCATCGAGAGAGACCCGGATACGGGCGAGCCCACAGGGCTGCTGCTGGAGATGGGCGGCTACCTGGATGGCGTCGTACCGCCGCTCACGCGAGAGGAGCTGTACGAGGGCGTCCGGCTCTTCAACGTGCAGTGCCTGTCAATGGGGATCACGTCTCTGCAGGACGCAACACACACCAACACGCCCGAGCGGTGGAGGCTGTTCGAGGACATCCGGGAGCGAGGCCTGCTGACGCCGGAGGTTACGCTCATGGCAGGCGCCGCGAATCTGCCGGACTTCCTGCGGGAGGGGTTCGCGTTCGGGCACGAGCGCGACGGCATGCGCATGGGCGCTGCCAAGATCATGCTGACGTTGACAACCGGTTCGCTGAGCCCGTCGATGGAGGAGCTTGCCGGCATTGTCGAGAGCGCCGCTCGGAGCGGGTTCCCGGTGGCCATACATGCAGTCGAGGCGGAGGCCGTGGAGGCAGCGGTCGAGGCGATCTGCCGGCTGGGGCAGGGGAGCACGTCCGACCTGAGGCATCGGATAGAGCACTGCTCGGAGTGCCCGCCGTGGCTGGCCGACCGGCTGGCCTCCTGCGGCATCACGGTCGTGACGCAGCCGGGGTTCATCTACCACCACGGCGACAGGTACCTGGCCGATGTGGACGACCCAAGGCAGCCGTGGCTGTATACCATAGGCTCGCTGCGTGCGAGAGGCGTGAGGGTGGGCGCCGGATCGGACGCGCCGGTGGCTGCATTGAGCCCGCTGGACGGCATCTACGCGGCGGTCACGCGCAAGTCGTCTAGCGGAGCGTCGCTGCTTCCGCACGAGGCAATAGACG
Source organism: Dehalococcoidia bacterium (assembly GCA_034421435.1). Taxonomy (GTDB): domain Bacteria; phylum Chloroflexota; class Dehalococcoidia; order Lucifugimonadales; family UBA2985; genus JAPPHY01. Next base: position 21,851 of record DAOUKJ010000033.1, read on the forward strand.
CACACACTGCGTTGCGCATGCATACGCTTGACAGTGCATGTGCCGGCGCGCAAGAGCACGTCCACGGCTCAACCGCGATGGGCAAGCGCGCGGACCTGGTACTGCTGGACCGTGACCCAACAACAATTGACGCGGAGGAGATCAGGGAGACCAAGACGCTGATGACGATTGTGGGCGGCCGAGTGGCGTGGGAAGCTCGTTAGCTAGTGCAGGTATCACCAACGTGTCAGATGTAGAACATTTAGGAAGGCAGGAAGCAATGGATGAATTTGACCTCATTCAAGAAGCGGTGGCGAATTGGGAGAGCTTGGACGAAGTGGCAGAAGTAGAGACGTGGGAGTTTCCCGTGGGTGAGGCGGGGGAACGGGTTTTTCTGGCACGTATTCTGCCGCAAGACAGAGAGACTGCCGTCTACATTGAGATGCGAGCCGTCAGTGGGGCAGGCAGTTATCTGGAAAAGGTTCCCAATTGTGCCAAGCCAGTTGCTTGGAGCAAACCAGGATTCTCGCTAAACTAGAACGCCATACTTTTTGACTAAGGCTTTATCGTTCTGCGGTACTGGGCATTGCCCAGGAATTCTACCAAGCCAAGTTGTCGCAGGCGCTGAAGCTGTTGCCGAATCTTGTCCGGGACGTGCTTGTTTCCTGGGTATCGGCGCTGCGCTATTGGTGTGAAGCCCGCATACACCTCGCCTAGAGTGAAGGAATCACTCGACATGCTCAGTACGTACTCCAGAGTAAGGCCAGTCCAGCCGGAGAAACTGTTGACAAAATGTCGGTCGCCATTGAGCTGGAAGGGAGCATCCTGTAAAGCCTCGGGCGTGTCCGGTACTTTGACAGAAGGGATTGACGGCATGGCAGAGCGGAGGGCGTCGACTTGCGGCTTCAGTTGTGTCAATGCGTGCGCGCTGAATTCCTTGGGAGGGCTGTCCGCGCCAAATCCAGTGAGAACGAGCCTGGCAACCCTCCTTACAGCGGTCCTTTGACTGACCGCCACCCCACACTCCCAATTGCTTTGCATCCCAGCCCAGGTAGCGTTGGCGGACGTGATGAGCGCTCGGTGTCGGTCAAGGACGTAGACTTTTGCGTGAAGTCCTGAAAGACTCAGGATGCGTACGCCATTGTCCGCAAGGTCACATAGGGTCTCAAGTTTCGATGAGCCCATAGCAAAATCTCGGAGGTCAGTCTTTGTTACCAGCGTAGTCTTTACGGAGGAAGAGACTTCGTCCAAGAGCTGGGCAATTGCATTGTTGACGTACGGGCTGGCCACCAATAGTCGAGACTGACAAGTCTTGAGGCTGTCCCGGAGCCAGCGCTCGGTTGGTGTGGTGACGATTTCAAGTGGTGGTGTGTTGCGGCTGGTCATCGGCCCTGTCCAACTCCGCGTTTACAGCCGCCGCGCCCTACCGCCGACGCTCCATCACGTAGCGCGCAAGCTCCACGAGCGAGCGCTTGTACGTGTTGTCCGGCAAAGAGTCCAGCGCCTCGATGGCTCGCCGGGAGAAGTCCGCAGCTATGGAGGTGGCCTCCGGGATGATGCCGGAGTTCTGCACCATCTCAACGGCGCGCTGCAGATTGCCGTCGCCCTCGCCGTTGCGGAACAGCGTTGCCACGGGGTTGTCATCCGGGTATCGCTCCATCAGCAGCAGCGTCGGCAGCGTGAGCGTGCCCTGCAGCAGGTCGTTGCCTACGGGCTTGCCAAACTCCTCCTGCGTGCCCTCGAAGTCCAGTACGTCGTCGACAATCTGGAAGGCCATGCCCAGGTTGTGGCCATAGGCCTTGAGGCACTGGACCAGCTCCTCCGGCGCGCCGCTCAGGACGGCGCCGGACTCGGCGGCGGTGCTGAAGAGAGAGGCAGTCTTCTCGTAGATGCGCTCCCAGTACTGCTCGCGGCTGAAGCTGGGATCAAACGCGGCGAATATCTCGGTAAGCTCGCCCTTGGAGAGCTCCATGATGGTCTCCGAGAAGCGGCGAATGACGCGGACGTTCTTGGTGTCGCACACAAAGGTGGCGGACGTGGCGAAGACGTAGTCGCCCACAAGCACAGCAACGTTCTTACCCCACCGGCTGCTGACCGTGGCCTTGCCGCGGCGTACCGGCGAGTTGTCCACAGTGTCGTCGTGCACCAACGTGGCGATGTGCAGGAGCTCGACGGCCGTAGCCATGATCTGTGGCAGCTCGTGGTCGTGAGGGTGGAACCTGGAGGCAAGGATGGTGATGGCAGGGCGAGTCCGCTTGCCCGGCGTCTCCAGCACGTGACCCAGGATGCCGTTCAGCAGCTCGGGGCCGTTGCTCGATCCGCGCTTCCAGACGCTTTCCAGCCGCTGCTCCACGTCCAGAAGCTCCGCCTGAATAGGAGTGTACAGATTTGTTACATTCAAAGCCATGTTCTCTCAGGCCTGCACCTTTCCCAGTCGCTCGATTTCTGCGGCGGCGACGTCATCGTCCAGCTTGTCGAAGAGTGGCGCAGGCGCCGGCATGACCTGGCCCGGCGGCATCGAGTCCGGCGAGCCGTCCCAGTTCCACCCTCCATCGGCAGCGTCGCCCGAGAAGCCCAGCAGGGCGTGCAGCTTCTGCGAGCTGAACGGCAGGAAGGGGAGCAGCGCCGTCTTCAGGCAGTTGATGACGGACAACAAGACCCACAGAGTGTTGGCCGTGGCGGCCGGGTCGGTCCGGGCGGTCCGCCAGGGTTCGCGCTGGTCGATGTAGCGGTTGGCCTCCTGCGCCAGCGACATGGCATACCCCAGCGCGGCGCGGAAGTGGCAGGCGTGCAGGCTGTCACCGACGGCGGTCAGGGTGTGCTCAGCCTTGGCCAGCATCTCGCGCGACGTTTCCTCAAGCTCGCCCGGCTGCGGAACGCTTCCCTGGAAGTTGCGGTGCGTGAGCGTGAGGACGCGGTGCACGAGGTTGCCGAACGTGGCCACCAGCTCATCGTTGTTGCGCCGCACGAAGTCGCGCCAGGAGAAGTCCGAGTCGCTGGTCTCCGGCATAGTGACCGCAATGTAGTAGCGCAGAGGGTCGGGGTCGTAGCGGTCAAGGTAGTCGGGGACCCACACGGCCCAGTTGCGGCTGGTGGAAAGCTGGCGACCCTCCAGGTTGAGAAACTCGTTTGCGGGCACGTCGAATGGAAGGTCCAGCCCGCCGTAGCCCGCCAGCATCGCCGGCCAGATGATGGTGTGGAACGGGATGTTGTCCTTGCCGATGAAGTAGTAGGCGCGGGCGTCGCCTCCCCAGAACGGCTTCCACGCGTCTGGTTGACCGCTGCGCGCGGCCCACTCCTTCGACGCGGACAGGTAGCCGATGACTGCCTCGAACCACACGTAGATCCGCTTGTTTTCGTAGCCGGGTACCGGCAGGGGCACGCCCCACTCCAGGTCGCGCGAGATTGCGCGGTCCTTCAGGCCGTCCTCGAGGTAGCGCTGGGTGAAGTTGAGCACATTGGGGCGCCAGTGGCGCTGCTCCCTCACCCACGATAGAAGCTGCTCCTGAAAAGCGCTCAGCCTGAGGAAGAAGTGCTCCGACTCTCGAATCTCCGGGGTGTCACCAGTGATGCGGCACCGGATGTCGATGAGGTCCTCCGGGTTCAGCGGTTTGCCGCATTCGTCGCACTGGTCGCCGCGTGCATCGGTACAATCGCAGAAGGGGCACTTGCCCTGCACGTAGCGGTCCGGCAGGAATCGCCTGCAGGTGTGGCAGTAGGGAAGCGGCGTAGTATCCGTGTAGATGTAGCCCTTGTCCAGGAGAGAGAGGAAGATGTCCTGCACCACCTCTCGATGGTTGTCGGTTCCCGTTGTCGTGAACAGGTCGAACGAGATGCCCAGCCGGTCCCAAGTTCGAAGGAAATCCGAGTGGTAGCGGTCGACGACCTCCTGCGGCGATACGCCGTCCTGCTCGGCGCGGAGGGTGATGGGTGTGCCGTGCTGATCGCTGCCGGACACCATGAGGACGTCATTGCCCTTCAGCCTGTGATAGCGGGCGAAGATGTCCGCGGCAAGGTAGCACCCGGCGACGTGGCCCATGTGAAGCGGGCCGTTTGCGTAGGGCCAAGCGACCCCTATGAGTATGCGTTCGGGCATGGGCTATCGGCTATTATACGTAGTGCTTGTGCATTGTAGCACAAAGTGAGATTGGCATATAGCAAATGGACGAAGCGACTCACTGCTCGGGTGTGGTTTCTGTCCGCTCACCCTGAGCTTGTCGAAGTGGATGACCGGACGTTGCTTGCGCTTACGGGCCCGCCCACATGGTTCGACAGGCTCACCACGAGCGGGCTTGAGTATCGTCCGCTCGTCCTGAGCTTGTCGAAGGGCATGAGCGGATGTTGCCTGCGCTTACGGGCCCGCTCATTTGGTTCGACAGGCTCACCATGAGCGGAGGCTGTATTGCCTCACGCCTCCCTTCCTACGCCAAGCCATAGCCGATACACCTCTCGGCGGGGCATTCCGGTCTCGGCTGCCGCGCGCTCGCGCGCCTCGCGGGCTGATACGCCTGCGCGGAGCATGTCGCGCAGCCTGGCCTCGACTTCAGCCGCCGGTGGCGGTGCGGCTTCCGGCTTGCCAGCCTCGATGACCAGCGTGAACTCGCCGCGCGGCTTCTCGAAGTGGGCCAGGCATTCGGAGATGGCGCCCCGGTACGTCTCCTCGTGCAGCTTGGTGGCCTCACGCAGCGCGGTCATGCTCCGGTCACCCAGCGTATCGAGCATGTCCGCGAGTGTGTCGCGCAGCCGGTGCGGCGTCTCGAAAGCCACGAGCGTGTACGGTAGCTGCGACACCGACGCGAGCAGTCTGCGGCGGTCGGCGCGCCTGCGGGGCAGGAAGCCCAGAAACAGGAAGCGGTCCGCCTGCACGCCGGAGACGGCGAGCGCTGTCACGACTGCGGATGGCCCGGGTATCGGGACCACGGGAACGCCCTCTTCGGCAGCGGCCCTCACGAGGTCCAGGCCTGGGTCACTGATGCCCGGTGTGCCCGCGTCCGATACCAGGGCCACGTCTCCATCGGCGAGCGCGGCCAGGATGGCGGGCAGCTTTCGGGCGCTGTTGTGCTCGTTGTAGCTCGTGAGCGGCGTGTGGATGTCGTAGCGGGAGAGGAGCCGACGGGTGGTGCGTGTGTCCTCGGCGGCTATCAGGGCGACCTCACCAAGGATGCGGATCGCCCTGAGGGTTATGTCCTCAAGGTTGCCGATGGGCGTGGCAACCACGTAGAGGGTGGGCATGAGGCCTCCTTGCGCTGGGCGGTCTCAGTGCATTCTACACGATGCTGCGGTTTGCCCGCGCCGCGCAAAAGGCGGATGGTATACTGGAGGCGCGGCGCATCGAGTGAGGCCGATTGAACATGAACGTTGGCGTTTGTCGAATAGACTTGGAGCTTCCGGGCAGCCGCTCGCTGAAGGACAAGCGCAAGGCTGTCCGATCCATCGTCGACCGCGTGCGCAGCCGGTTCAACGTGGCGATCGCTGAGGTGGACCAGAACGACAGCTGGCAGGCGGCTACGCTTGGCATCACGTGCGTCAGCAACGACGCGGCCCACGTCAATGAGATGCTGTCGAGGGTGGTCAACTTCGTCGAGAACTGCCGCGAGGAGGCGGTGATGTCGGACTACTCCGTGGAGCTTGTGACGGGGCTGTAGAGAGAGTCAGGCGCGTCCTCAGCGGTCTAGCTTGAGCAGGGCCAAGAAAGCTTCCTGCGGGATCTCCACGTTGCCCACGCGCTTCATCCGCCTCTTGCCCTCCGCCTGCTTCTCCAGCAGCTTCCGCTTGCGCGTCACGTCGCCGCCGTAGCACTTGGCCAGCACGTTCTTGCGAAGCGCGCGCACGGTCTCGCGCGCGATGACCCGGCTGCCGATCGCGGCCTGTATGGGCACCTCGAACAGCTGCCGCGGAATTAGCGTGCGCAGCTTCTCGACCAGCGCCCGGCCCTGCTGCTGCGCCTTGTCGCGGTGAACGATGAGCGAGAGGGCATCGACGGGCTGATTGTTGACCAGCAGGTCCAGCTTGACCAGGGGCGCAGGCTGGTAGCCCTGGAAGGAGTAGTCCATGGACGCAAAGCCCTGCGTGCGTGACTTCAGCTGGTCGTAGAAGTCCATGAGCACCTCGGACAGAGGTGCGCGGTACTCAAGCAGCACGCGTGCGTCCATCGACTGGTCGCCGTCGCCGGACGACGTTACCGCCTGGAGGTACTCCATGCGTCGAAACTCGCCCCGCCGCGTCGTGACCAGGTCCATGATCGCGCCGATGTAGCGCGACGGCGTCACGATGCTCATGTCCAGCAGCGGCTCACGCATCTCGACGAGCCGTTGCACGGGCGGCAGCTTGGCCGGGCTGTCCACGGTGACCTCCTCGCCGTCGTCGGTGACCACTTGGTATGCGACGCTGGGCGCCGTGATGAGCAGGTTGAGGCCGTACTCCCGCTCCAGCCGCTCCTGCACAATCTCCATGTGCAGCAGGCCGAGGAAGCCGCACCGGAAGCCGAACCCAAGCGCCGCGCTGTTCTCCGGCTCGTAGCTGAGCGCAGCGTCGTTGAGCTGGAGCTTCTCGAGCGAGGTGCGGAGGGCCAGGTACTCGTCGCCATCGGCGGGGTAGAGGCCGGCGAAGACCATAGGCTTGAGCGGCTGGTAGCCCGGCAGCGGCTGCGACGCCGGTCTCTGCGCGAGCGTGATAGTGTCCCCGACGCGGCACTCGCGGACGTTCTTGAGGCCGGTCGCCACGTAGCCCACCTGGCCGGCGCTGAGCTGGTCCGACTGGGTGAGCCTGGGCGTGAAGCTGCCCACTTCCAGGATGTCGCCGCGGGAGCCTGTGGACATCATCAGAAGTTCGTTGCCCTTGGCTATCGCGCCGTCGAAGAGCCGCACGTAGGCCACGACGCCCTTGTAGGGGTCGTATGAGGAGTCGAACACGAGGGCGCGCAGAGGTGTGGGCATGCCCGCCGGTGGGGGTACACGCTCCACGATGGTCTCCAGCAGCTGCTCGACACCCGCGCCGTCCTTCGCCGACACGTGCAGTATCTCGTCCTCCGTGAAGCCGAAGGCCTGCTCCATCTCAGTCGCCACGCGGCGTGGCTGCGCCACGGGAAGGTCGATCTTGTTGACGACCGGGATTATCTCGATGTCGTGTTCCAGAGCGAGATACACGTTGGCTAGGGTTTGCGCCTGGATGCCCTGCGTGGCGTCGACCACCAGTATGGCGCCCTCACATGCGGCGAGCGCGCGGGAGACCTCGTATCCGAAGTCCACGTGGCCGGGCGTGTCGATGAGGTTTAGCTGGTAGTCGCCGTCGCGGCCGCGATAGTTCATGCGCACGGCCTTGCCCTTGATGGTGATGCCTCGCTCCCGCTCCAGGTCCATCTGATCCATGAACTGCTCGGTCATCTCGCGCGGGCTGACCGTTCCCGTGATCTCCAGGATGCGGTCGGCAAGTGTTGACTTGCCGTGGTCAATGTGAGCGATGATGCAGAAGTTGCGGATTCGCGAGGTGTCCATGTTGAGGCTATCGTAGCACAGGCAGCACTGTTAGGACAGGGGCGGGGGGGCTGACCCGTACCTGATACGGGCGTGAGTCTGTCGAGCCACCTGAGTGGGTTCAATCATACATGTGCTTTCTGGGTATCTTCTTCAACAGCGCCAAAATGGAAGTTTCGACGTACTACTCTCAGCGAAATGTTCCTACGAGAGGGAGCTTTCTACTTCAAGGATACAAGTGGGAACATCAAGAGGTGGGGCAGTCCTAGAAGTGACGAATTCCCCCAGGGCACGGTAATGCTATACCTAGGAGCTTCACCGAATGGACTTACGTGGAGTATAATGAACCGAAAGACCATCACTTTTGCCGGTACACGGAATCGGGCAAGTCCACTGTCCATGCAGAGCCGACGAGGCACATGGTAGTAGATTTGGGGATAGGTCAGAAGGCCTTAGCAAGACGCCACGAACAAGTGTGCCACGCTAGCGAGATTGTATTCCCAGAGTAGAGGTTTCTCGACTCCAGACTATGTCCCATAACAGATGGAATCCATGTCTCTCTTGCACCAAAGGGTCTTGCCTCCTGCCGTTCTCGTAGGCTTGTCCCTACTGCTGGTCTCCTATTCCCTGGCAGCATGCGATACGGGCCCTCAAGCGCCACGCCCCACACCAGGTGGGGCATACGACTCCGTTAGCGTCGGATCATTTCATTCCTGCGGAGTGAGGGCTGACGGCACCGTTTCTTGCTGGGGCGACGACTACCACGGCCAGGCCTCGCCACCAGATGGAGTTTTCGACTCCGTTAGCTCAGGGCACCTCTACACTTGCGGAGTTAGGGTCAACGGCTCTGTCGCCTGCTGGGGACGGGACACTTACGGTGAGACCTTGCCACGTGGAGGCAGATTCACTTCAGTTAGCGCGGAGCGATTCCACGCATGCGGCGTTAGGGGCAACGGCTCCCTTGCCTGCTGGGGAGAAGATGACTGGGTAAGCCAGTCAATTCCTCCTAATGAGAGGTTCACCTCCGTCAGTACCGGAGGCAATCACACCTGTGGGCTGACTACCGACCGCCGCGTCCTATGTTGGGGCGGTTACTGGTCTGGAGAAGCGACGCAGCCAAAGGGGGAGTTCGCCGCCGTCGACGTAGGTGGCTCACACTCCTGCGGAGTGAGAGGAGATGGTTCCGTAGTATGCTGGGGCGATGACTACCATGGCCAGGCCTCTCCTCCGGCTGGTGAATTCGTTGCGGTCACCGCAGGAGACTATCACTCCTGCGGCGTGAAGTCAGACGAATCCGTCTCCTGCTGGGGCAGCGACCATTATGGACGAGCCTCAGCCCCTAGCGGGAGTTTCTCCACCATCAGCACCGGGGAAACGCACACCTGCGGGGTGAGGTCCAACGGCTCTGTGGTCTGCTGGGGTGATCCCTATACTGCCACGGCGCCTGAAGGCAAGTTCACGTCAGTGGAAGTTGGTGAGGCCCATTCTTGTGGGTTGAGGATCGACAATTCCGTCATATGCTGGGGCGCTTTACGTGATCCACATGGTGCCCAAGCCAAGCCGCCGGATGGGGGATTCACATCTATCGCCGCCGGGGCCAAGCACTCCTGCGCATTGAAAGCCGACAGCCGTATTCTATGCTGGGGAGAAGACGAGCAAGGGCAAACTAGGCCTCCCGACGAAGAATTCGCCGCCGTCAGCGCCGGAGCATTTCATTCCTGCGGGCTGAGGGCTGACGGCTCTATCGCTTGCTGGGGTGGCAATTGGGACGACCGGGCTACGCCACCCGAGGGGGAGTTCGCCACGGTTAGTGTCGGTAAATTCCACACATGCGGGTTGAGGGGCGACAGGTCAGTTGCCTGCTGGGGATATAATTTCCATGGACAAGCCACTCCACCCGAAGGGAGATTTGCCTCTGTAAGCGCTGGGGGTGGCCACACCTGCGGGGTGAAGACCAACGGCTCCGTAGCCTGTTGGGGCGACGACTACTTTGGACAGGCCTCGCCACCGACGGGAACTTTTGCCTTTGTAAGCGCAGGCGACGAACACACTTGTGGCGTTAGGGCCAGTGGCTCCGTCGAATGCTGGGGACTGGACAGCGAGGGTCAAGCTACTCCGCCCGATGGGGAGTTTGCCTCCGTAAGCGCAGGGTACCTCCACACTTGCGGCTTGAAAACCGACGGCTCCCTTTTCTGCTGGGGATGGGGGGCGCCGGGATGACGCTGTTCAGCAGAGGTTCCACAGTATTTCTCCCGACGTACGAATTAGTCCTGCATGGCGCGGCGTATGGATTCATTGATCTTGCGGGAGTGATGGTCGACTAGCTCGTTCGGTGTACTGGAGGGCCGTTAATGGCTTCTAACTTTGGCGCTAAGGCGCTGGGCTTGGCTCTGCTGTTCTCCGTGCTTGCATTATGGTTCATGGGCTATCCAGTTCGGAGCTATGCCTATTCTTGTGGGTCGCCAGGCTCGCCAACGGAGGCCATGGCGGCGGCAGACGCTGTCTTCATTGGCAGAGCGGTCGCGGTTGGAGAAATCGGTAGTCCGGACTCATTCACAACAGAGTTTCTTGTAAGCACTGTATGGAAGGGCCCGACTAGCCGGAAGGCGCTCATCGAAACCGGCGGAATGGAAGAAGGCTATAGTTTCGACGTAGGTGGGGAATACCTCGTCTACGCTTACGCACTGGGATTCTCCCATGGCGAAACAGAGGTAATGTGGACTGGATTTTGCTCACGGACGGTCCCCCTGTCGAAGGCATTGGATGACCTTACCGGGCTGGGAGCGGGGCAGGCGATCTCGAAACCGCCACCTGAAGCAGTGCCTTGGGCCCTCATTTCCTTTGTCGCCCTCGCGGTGGGGCTATCGGGAACGGGGCTTCTCGTGCGCCGCAAGCTCACCGCGCCCCGGAAAGTTACTTCACATCCCGCTTGAGAGATTGAACTTCGTTCTGCCCCGACCGACGCAAGGGCATTTGACCAGTCAAACAGCGTCCTACAAGTTGGCCACATTGGCGCGGTTCAGGAAGTAGAGTACTTGCCCCAGACCTCTCGCTGCCGCGGTCTCTGAGGCTTGCAACGCAGGGAGCAATCGCGGTCGGTGCCGCCGTCGTTGACCGGCGTGTGGCAAGCGGATAAACTGGAAGTGTATGACTGAGGAGAAGGCCCAAATCCTGGCGGTCGACGCAGCACGCCTGGCGGTGGAGGTGGCCTCCGAGAAGCAGGCCACCGACATCGTGATGCTGGACATGCGCGGCCCTCCCAGCTTCACCGACTATTTCGTCATTCTCTCCGCCGAGAGCCGCCGCCAGATGCAGGCTCTACTTGAGGACATTGATCTGGCGCTGGGGCAGTCCGGCATGAGGCTGCACCATCGCGAGGGCACCACCGAAGGCGGCTGGGTGCTGCTGGATTACGGCGACGTGGTCGTCCACGTGTTCGCGCAGGAGGAGCGGGAGTTCTACCACCTGGAGCAGCTGTGGTCGCGGGCGCCCGTCCTGTTCAGGATTCAATGATCCAGTTGTCCACGTCCCGCGTGTAGTTCAGAACCTCATCTTCGGCGAAGAACAGGGCGATCTCCTGTGCAGCCGATTCCGGCGAATCCGAGCCGTGCACCAGGTTGCGCCCGATGTCCACGCCGTAGTCTCCGCGAATTGTGCCTGGCGACGCCTGCAGTGGGTTCGTGACGCCCATAGTTGCGCGCACCATCTCCACGGCGTTGGGCCCCTCCAGCACCATTGCCACCACCGGGCCGGACGTGATGAAGGACACCAGTCCGTCAAAGAACGGCTTGCCCTCATGCACGCCGTAGTGC
>DAOUKJ010000034.1:0-18289 GCA_034421435.1 Dehalococcoidia bacterium
GTGGCGCTCGTGGAGGGTGAGTACGGCCTGACCATAGGTGCGGAACAGCATCAGGTCGGCCTCCCAGTGTCCGGGGCTTTGACGGTTGTCAGCGCCCTGGGGACGTTCTGCAAGAGGGCGCCGGTAGGCAATGAAGGATGCCGGGCTACCTCCCCTGCGACCACGCCAGCCACGCTTAGACTTCCCACGAGGCAGATAGTGACGCCAGGAGTAGTCCCTCTTCCTGGCTAGTTGACCATAGATGAACCTGTAGATGCTCTCATGGGATATGACCCGGCTGCCGGTCTCCCAAGCCAGGCGACCCGACACCTGCTCCGGAGACCACCCTTGCTGTAGCCAGTAGAGCACCTGCTCCCGCAGAGCCTTGTCGCGCTCCAGCCGGGCCCCACGCCAGCGACGGGCGTGGGCCTGCTGGTTGGCGTACACCGGCTGGTATCCTTGAGTCCGCGATCCATTCCGCTTCAACTCCCTAGCAACCGTCGATGGCGAGCGATCCAGACCTGCTGCGATTTGACGGACTCCCTGTCCCGCGGCTCGTAGACGGGCCATCTCACACCGCTCTTCAATGGTGACATGCCTGTACTCTTTTCCCATGACAACACCTTACCAAGGTGTTGCACTTCGTTTGTGAGTTTAGGCAATCCAGGACTCTCAGCGCCCGCCCCTACCCCACTCGCTTCGCCATCCAGATGTCCGGCTTGCCGAATCCGTTGGCGTCCGGCAGCACCCCGACAATGGTGAAGCCCGCCTTCCGGTAGAACTCGTATGGGTGGTTGTTGAGGTTGCGGATGCGCGCCAGGTGGCCCAGCGGGTCGTCATACACATCGATGCCGCCCAGCGACGTCTGGTTGTTCTCGTCGTCGGTGCCCAGCCAGAGCGTGACGGCGCCGCGCTCCCGCACCCTGGCCTCGATGTCCGCGACCAGCCTCCGGCCAAGGCCGCGCCTCTGGCGCCCCGGTCTCACCACCAGCGGGTGCAACTCCCACGCGAACCCGTCGTACGCGCGGATCGCTCCCACCCAGCCAACGACCGTTCCGTCCTCTTCCACGGCGATGCGGCTGATGCGTCCTTCCGAGAAGAACTCCTCAACCTCACGCCTGGCGGACGCCATGTCCGGCCACGCCGCCGGATGGTGCTCCTTGAACACCTCGAACAGGAGCGTGGCACACTGCTCAATGGCGGAGGCGTTGTCCGGCAAGAGGTCCAGGATGGGCAGTTCCGATTCGATCATCACTGACCTGGGGAGGCTAACCGGCGTTTCGGACTGCCTGATCGACCGCCTCGTTGAGGCACAGGCCGCCGATGGCGTTGCCCGCGCCGTCAACCACCCGCCTGTCCACAACGCGCACCTGGCCCGCGGCAAACGCCTTCAGCGTCTCAAGCACAAGCGGACGCTCGCGTCTCACGCCCTCCTCGCGGATGAGGCGGAACAGCGGCTGCTCCTCGCCCTCCGCGGCCTTCAACTCCTCAATGTTGCGTCCCTCAACCTGCCGCCACAGGCCGTCGAACTGCCCGCCGCGTATGGGAAACGAGCAGTAAGTCAGCACCGGGCCTCTGTCCAGGTCTTCGGTGGCCAGGTGCATGTAGGCACCGGCCTCGCCCGCGCTCTGCGAGATCAGGCTCCAGATGACCTCCTGCCACGTGCCCACAGGCCCGCCGGGGAGCGCGGGATGAAGATTCAGCATCGTGTAGCGGTTGCACAGCTCCGGCCCGGTGATCAGCATGTAGCCTGCCAGCACGCACACGTCCGGGCTGTACGGCTCCAGGAGCCGCATGACATCCCGGTCGAATTCTACCCGATGCCGTGCGAACGGACCTCCGCCCTGCTCTCGCCGGAATCGCTGCGACGACAGCGTGACAAGGGGTGTGCCGTGGTCCTGAACCTGACGGAAGAAGCGGTCGCTGCCCTCGGCCTCTCCGTGCTCGCGGTTGCTGAAGACGAAATCCATCCGGGCCGGAAGCTCCCCGCTCTCGATTGCGTCCTGCACTGTGCGTAGCAGCCCCAGCGAGCCCTCGCCCCTGCCCGTTGAGAACCAGCCCAGCTTCAGCATCGCGGCGTCCACCTCATGTGCGCTGCATCAGGCCGGCGAGTCTCCAGCGCCCCTCGATCGTGTTGTGGTCGGTCAGCGCTATGCAGTTGATGCCCATGTGCACGTGGAGGTCAATCCTCAACGCTCTCGTCCTGGGCGTCGGCCAGCAACCGCATCTGCTCGCCGTACGCGGTCTGAAGTCTCGTGATGCGCATCTCGGCGGATGTCAGCAGTTCGTTGCAGATGCGCGCCAGGTGCATGCCCTCTTCGAAGAGGCGCGTGGCGTCCGAAAGGGAGAGTCCGCCCTCCTCCAGCCTGCGGACCGTCTCTTCCAGGCGATTGTACGCGTCCTCGAACGATAGCACGTCGCCCGGCTTCTCGCTGCTCATCTGACTGCCTCTCGATTCCCGTTCAGTATCGTCGAGCTATCCTTGCCCGCCGGCGGCAAGCGCCCTCGCGGCGAACGCACCGTCGTTAACTCTGACCTGCACGTCGTCGCCGGCGTTCACCTGAGCGACTGACGTGACGGTCTCGCCCGTGTCCTGCCGCTGCACCATCGCATAGCCGCGCGAGAGCACGTTGGAGGGGCTGAGCGTGCCCAGCCGGAACTCCAGCCCAGTGACGCGTTCGCTGCGCACGGCCAGGTAGTTCTGCAGCGACCTGCTGGACGCGAGCGACAGGTCATCAAGGCGCTGCCGCCAGGTGGTAGCGTCCGGTGCTCCGCGGTTCAGCCGCCACACAGACTGCTCCACGTCTCGGAAGCGCATCTCCATGACGTCGCCCAGCCTCTGCGACAGCAAATTCACGCTCGCGTTAACTCGAACGATCAGCTCGCTTCGGTCCGGCGCCACCATCTCGGCCGCGGCCGACGGCGTTGGCGCCCTCACGTCCGCCACCAGGTCCGCGACGGTGTAGTCCGTCTCGTGACCAACGGCGCTGACGACGGGCGCACGGCTGGCGTAGATGGCGCGGGCCACAACTTCCTCGTTGAAGGGCCACAGCTCCTCCAGGGACCCGCCGCCCCTTGCAACGATGACCACGTCCACGTCCGCCTCCCGGTCCGCCGCCTCCAGCGCCTCCGCGATGGCTGCGGCAGCTCCTTCGCCCTGCACGGGTGTTGGCGCCAGCGCTAGCTCCGCCAGCGGATACCGGCGGCCGACGACGTTCTGGATGTCGTGCCAGACGGAACCGAACGGCGACGTGACCACTGCAATCCTGCGCGGGTACGGGGGAAGCGGCCGCTTGCGTGACAGGTGGAACAGCCCTTCAGCCTCAAGCCTGGCCTTCAGCCGCTCCAGCTCCAGGTGACGCTCGCCCACGCCCTCCGGCTGCACCATGTCCACGTACAGTTGCAGGTCTCCGCGTACCTCGTACAGGGAGACGCGGCCGTGGGTGATGACTGCTCCGCCGTCGCTCAGGTTCTCGCCGCCGGTGGCGGGACGAAACATGACGCACTTGAGCTGACCTGCGCCGTCCTTGAGCGTGAAGTAGTAGTGCCCCGCCGCCGAGTTGAACAGGTTGGAGACCTCGCCGCGCACCCACAAGTCGCCCAGCACGGCGTCCGCATCGAGCGACTCCTTCAGGTAACGTGTGACCTGGCCTACGGAGTAGACCGGCACCGCCTATCCAACCCTTTCCAGGTAGTCCCCGCTCCGCGTGTCCACCCGCACCTTCTCGCCCACATTCACGAAGAACGGCACGTTGACCGTGAGGCCAGTCTCCAGCGTGGCAGGCTTGGTGCTGCCCTGGGCCGTGTTGCCCTTGAGCGAGGGCGGCGTATTGGCGACCTGGAGATCCACGTAGGTGGGCAGCTCCAGCGAAATGGGATCGTTCCGATAGAAGACGAGGTCAACCACGTCCTGCTCTTTCATGTACTGGAGGGCATCCCCCACAACGTCATTCGTGAGGGGGTACTGGTCGAAGGTAGACATGTCCATGAAGTGGTACAGGTCGCCGTCGCTGTAGAGGTACTGCGCTTGGCGGGTGTCCACCTCCGCCAAGGTGAGCTTCTGATTGCCCGGCACGTTTCGCTCCATTGCGCGGCCGCTGCGGAGGTTCTTCAGCTTGAGGGTGAGCACCGGTGCGCGCTGCTGCATCTTGGTGTGCTTCCAGTCCGTAACCTGCCAGGGTTCGTCGTCCAGCACAATCACGGTGCCCCGCCTCAGATCGCTGTAGCTAATCGTCATCGAAACGCTCCAGTCCTAGTCTATCTTTGGCGCATGGCTCAACTGGCGCGCCTTGCCATTCTCCAGGACCACAATGTCCTCTATGCGAACGCCGCCCCAGCCGGATATGTAGATGCCCGGCTCGATTGTGAAGGGCATCCCGTCCTCCAGCACCACTGGCGAGTTCGGTCCCACGCCCGGCCTCTCGTGGACATCCAGTCCCACACCGTGACCCAGGCTGTGCCCGAACGTGTCGCCATAGCCTGCCTCTTCGATGACGGCCCGTGCAAGCCCGTCCGCCTCTCCTGCCGTCATGCCGCTGCGTACGTTCTCGATTGCGGCCTGCTGCGCCCTAAGCACCGTGGAGTACACTTCGCGGAAGGTGTCGTCTTCGCGGCCCAGGCAGAATGTGCGGCTCAGGTCGCTGCAATATCCCTGGTAGCGCGCGCCCATGTCGATGAGGAGTGGCTGGCCCTCTAGGATGGGCGTGTCGTCGGCGCGATGGTGCGGCAGCGCGGCGTTGGGGCCGGTTGCCACAATGGTTTCGAACGAAACGGATTCGGCGCCCAACTCCCGCATGGTCCGCTCCAGCAACCATGCCACCTCGCTTTCGGTCATTCCCGCCTTGACGACGCGGGAAACCTCCTCGAACGCCTGGTCCGCGATGTCGATTGCCCGTTGCAGCAACGCCAACTCGCCCTCGTCCTTGACGGAGCGCTGTTCTTCGACCAGACCGGCCGTGGGTACCAGGCTCACGCCGTCGCCGTTACCGTCCCCGGCCAGCGCCTTGGACAGCCTATCGTAAGTGGCCACGGTCATCTGCTGGCTCTCGAAGCCGAGGCGACGAATGCCCAGCTCCTTCAGGAGGTTGGTGAGCCAGTCCGAGCCGCCTCCTGCGACGCGGATCACGCGGAAGTCCGGAGCCTGCTTTGGCGCCTGCTCAATGTAGCGGAAGTCGGTCGCAAGAACTGCGGCGTCAGCCGTGATGATGAGATTGCCTGCTGTGCCGTTGAAGCCGGAGATGTATCTCCGGTTCTCGTCCGAACCGATCAGTATGCCGTCGATCTCACTACTCTCCAAGCGAGCCCTCAGTGCCTCAAGTCGTGAATTCATTCCACCGCCCTTTCGTTGAAGCTGGCGGCCAGGAACTCAAGGGCGGCGACGTAGCCGCGCCATCCCAGGCCGCTTATCTGGCCCACGGCAACCGGGGCCACCACGGAGCGATGCCGCCATCGCTCCCTCGCGTAGATGTTGGAGATGTGAACCTCCACCACGGGCAGTCCCGTGTCGACCAGCGCCTCTCGCAGCGACAGGCCGTAGTGCGTGAGCGCGCCCGGGTTGATGACGATGCCGTTCACTGACGCGTAGCGCGCCTGCAGCACGTCGATGATGGCGCCCTCGCTGTTGGACTGGAAGAACTCGACCTCCGCGCCCAACTCTCCGGCGCGATGGCGCACCATCTCCTCGATGTCGGCCAAGCTCATAGTGCCGTAGACGTCTCGGTCCCTGTGTCCGAGCATGTTCAGGTTGGGTCCGTTGATGACCAGTAGTTTCATGCTGCGGTGGCCCTTTCGCCCGGCCCGGCGGGATGCGCTTGGTCACCGCCGAAGCCTGCCCGCCTATAATACCAGAAGTTGCCGCCGAATCTCCATAGCAGAGCGCGCAACCTTTTGCGTGGGTGATGCCGCACGCCGCGACCGTCATTCCGAGCGGAGCGCAGCGAAGTCGAGGAATCTATGACATGCCTCAATCGTGCCACCTCCCGGCCCACGGCGCCACGCTCGTCCCCAAAATCGGCAGGCCGTTCGCTCGCGAATGTCATGGATTTCTCGGCTGGGCTCGAAATGATGGGATGGAACGCCCCGCTCAAGTGGTTCGACGGGGCTCACCATGAGCGGGGCGGAGAGCAGTCCGCTCACCCTGAGCATGTCGAAGGGCGTGAGCGGACAGGCGCCGCACGCCGCGACCGTCACCCCGGCGAAAGCCGCAGTCCAAGAGAAGCTCTGTGGGGCACGTCCCGCTCATATGGTTCGACAGGGCTCACCATGAGCGGGGCGGAGAGCAGTCCGCTCACCCTGAGCGTGTCGAAGGGCGTGAGCGGGCGCGGTGCGCGGGTCGAGACTGTCCCGCTCTTATGGTTCGACGGGGCTCACCATGAGCGGGCCGGAGGCGGCTCACAGCGTAGGCGTTGTGTTAGCCCGCTCACCCAGGCATGTCGAAGGGCGTGAGCGGGCAGGGTGCGCGGGTCGATACTGTCCCGCTCATATGGTTCGACAGGCTCACCATGAGCAGGCTGATGAATGTCCTGGCTACTCCATCCCGGCGTGGAAGCGGTGGTAGTCCACAACCTTGCGCAGGGCACGCGCCGCTCTGGACGGCGACGGGAATGTAGGAATGTTCAGGTCGCGCAGGATGGCGTCAGTCTCCTCCATCGGGCCGCTCTCGGGGTATGGCACGGGCGTCCAGAACATCGCCATCATCGGCTTGCCGGACTTGTCACGCGCCTCGCCGTACTGCTTCAGCTCCGACGCGATCTCCTCGGCGGTCCGCCGTCCGCGCTGGACGCTTCGCATCATCGCCACAACGTCCACGTTGGGATCGCCCGTCAGCAGGTCCAGGATGGTCTCCAAGTTGCTCCTGTTGATGCCTCCGATGTCCACGGGGTTGAAGTAGCTGGCGCCCACAAGCTGGAAGAACTCGGCCATGCTCGCGAGGGTAGGCTCCGACAATGTCGGCACGCGCAGTCCGGCCCACGAAAACTCGTCGCTCATCGATACCGACTGCCCGCCGCTGCCTCCGATGATGCCCACGCGGTCGCCGGTCACCGGCCCCATGTACGTCAGCATCTTGGTCACGTCGATGACTTCCTGGAGAGAGTCGGCGCGAATGGCGCCGGCCTGCTGCGCGCCCGCATTCCAAATCTCGATTGAGCCGGCCAGCGAGCCGGTGTGCGATGCGGCGCTCCGCCGGCCCGCGTCGGTCTGGCCGCCCTTCCACAGCACGACCGGCTTCCTCGGCGCAACCTCGCGCAGTGCTTGGAAGAAGCGTCGGCCGTCCTTCGGCCCCTCGATGTACGCGCAGATGACGTTGGTTGCCGGGTCATCGGCGAAGTACTGGAGCAGGTCGGGGCTGTCCAGCAGGATGGCGTTGCCGAAGCTGACGGTCATGTTGACGCCAACGCCGCTGGCCTGCAGACCCTGCGTCATGGCCGACGCGTGGGCGCCGCTCTGCGAGATCACGCTCGCGCCGCCCGTGTAGTCGACGTTCTGCCCCTCGCCGAAGCGCATACCGACGTGCGGATTGAACACGCCCATGCAGTTGGGCCCGATGACCAGTATGCCGGCCTCGCGTGCGGTCTCGGCGATCTGCTGCTGCATCTGCGCGGCCTCTTCGTTGCCGGACTCGGCGAAGCCGGACGTGAACATGTGCATCGTCTTGACGCCCTTCTCGACGGCGTCCTTGAGCACGAACGGCACCGCTCGACGGGGCACGGCGACAACCACGTAGTCGACCGGCTCAGGTATCTCCACGAGGCTCTTGAAGTTGGGTATGCCCATCTCCTCGATGCCCACGATGTCGTCGGGGTTGATCTGCACGGAGTAGAGAGTACCCTTGAAGTCGCTCATGTTGCGGAGCCAGACGTAGTTGTCGAACTTCCTGGCGCCGACCACCGCAACGACCTTGGGACTGAACGCTGCGTCCAACTGCTCCTTGAGGACAGGCATAGACACCTCCACGCTGCGCGGACCGAAGATAGACGCGTCCCGGAATGAGGACAAGATACGCCCGCGCCTGCGTGCTGTCAACGGGGCGCAAGGTGAGGCGGGAGGCCGACAAAGCCTCTTCCCCCTTGATGGGGGAAGATTGAGATGGGGGTGAACCGCGCCTGCCAGCGCAGTGCCACACCCTACCGCCCCTGGATTGCGGCTTGCGCCGCAATGACGGTTGGGGGGTGAACCTCGCCCTCAGCCCGCGAAAGCGTCCATTATGCCCTTGTTGGCAAACACAGCGCGTCTTGTCCTCAGTAGCAGACCCATATCGGTCAATACGTTCAGGTCCCGCGTTATGGTCTTGTCGGTCTTTCCTGCGTAGGCCTCAGCCAGCCTCGGTGTGAGGAGGCGGATTTCCCTACGCTGGACAGGGCCGCTACGCTCGGACAGATCCAGGACAAGGTGTCTGCGTCTGATTGCGGAAGCGCTAGAGTTATCGCGAAACGCCATGTGCACGTAGTTTGTCCACATATCATCCCGCATCTGGCTCTTGATAGTCTCCAGCTGTTCATTCAGGCCATCCACGAAGCCCTGAATGGCATACTCCAGAAACTCGATTACCCCGACAGTCTCCTTGATGGCTCCGTCCAGCCTGCGGTAGTATTCCATCCGAGTCTCGTTGTAGTGGTTGCTCAGAAGGTGAGTGGCGGGATTCGGGATTCCGGCGCTGAGCAGAATCTGATACTCCAGGAGG
Source organism: Dehalococcoidia bacterium (assembly GCA_034421435.1). Taxonomy (GTDB): domain Bacteria; phylum Chloroflexota; class Dehalococcoidia; order Lucifugimonadales; family UBA2985; genus JAPPHY01. The sequence goes on from DAOUKJ010000034.1 coordinate 8,660, forward strand.
CGAGCCACGCGCCCGTTTCCATCGCCGAAAGGGTGTATCCAGATCAGATACAGGTGGGCAATCATCGCCTTGACTATGGGAAGCCCAAATCTTGAGTGTCCCAGCGGCGTGTCCATTGAGTTGAGCCATTCGCACAGCCTGTTGAGCAAATACTCGCAATCTCTGGCGGGCGCACCCCTGTAGCGGGCCACGCCCACTTCGTATCGGCGAATCTCGCCCGGCACTATGTCGTCGTCCAGCTCAAGGCCGTCCAGTACCGAGGCGTTCAGGTACTTGACTCGCTCCACGTCCAGCGGCGGAATGTCGGCGAGTCCAATCATCTCGTTGAACACTCGCAGAATGTTGCTGACCTCTCTGCCGAGGTACTCTTTCGAGGGAGGCAGACGAAGCTCCCCGCGTCTCAGTTTCGACACTTCCTCTTCTGACAACGTATTGCCCTCTATGGCCGTGGTTGCGCGCGCTCCCTTTTCCAGCGATACGATATTCAGTGTCCTCGCTGTCTCAGGCATAAGGGGAATTCCGGAGATGATCTCGCACTTGGAGCAGGCATCTCCCAGTAGAGTCCAGAACCTCGCCGAGGCGGGTCTAAGATCGAGATTGAAGGTTATCCACGGATGGGTTGTAAGGTACTCCATCGCTCACCTAACTGCGACGCTCATGTGGTTATCCCTAGCGTTGCGATTTTAGTGGCTTTTTTGTCCCTTGTAAATGTCCTCTTGTATGTCCGCCGATGACGCACATGCTGATCCGCGACAACTCCGTTCAACACCTGCACATACGCCTGCTCATTCATTGTCAATGTCTGTCTTCACATAGGCTGATCATACTGCCACACACTCCCACCCTGACACAATCATTGATCGTTTGCAGCCTCAAACCACAACTCTTTACGCATCGGCAAGGCTGTGCTAGAATGCGTCAATCGAATACGCTCAGGCGTCAGGTGCATCAATTGCGGGTAATCGCTGGAGAGGCTAAAGGTCGTCGCATAGCCAGTCGCAGGAGGCTGGGCGCACGACCCACCACCGAGAGAGTCCGGTCGTCCTTGTTCTCAATCCTGGAGTCCAACGGCCTGGAGGGCAAGCGCGTCATCGACCTGTACGCCGGTACAGGCACACTCGGAATCGAGGCCCTGAGCCGCGGCGCTGAGTGGGCCGACTTCGTCGAGGACAACCCCAAGCGGTGCGCCCTGCTGCGTCGCAGCCTGTCCGAGCTGCAGTTCACCGAGCGCTCCCGCGTCTACTGCATGAAGGTGGAACGGGCCATCAAGTCCCTGGACGGCGCCTACGACATCGTGCTTATGGATCCCCCGTACACCCTGGGCCCGGTGCACCACGTGATGGAGAAGGTGTCAGGCTTGGCCCGAGACGGGGGCATCGTGGCAGCCGGCCACTCCAAGCATCACGCCCTGGAAGCCAAGTACGGCGGCCTGGGGCTGGTTGACGAACGCAGGCACGGCGATACCGTCTGCTCGATCTATCAGGCCACCGACCAAACCGAGATGCACGCCGGACGGCCGGCAACGCATCGGGCTGCTCAGCAGGAAGGAGGGGAGGCTTGGTAACCGCCCTGTACCCCGGCAGCTTCGACCCCATCACGCTTGGGCACATGGACATCGCCATAAGGTCAGCTGCCCTTTTCGACAAGGTGTACGTGGCCGTGGTGGACACCCGCTCCTCCAAGTCCATTATGTTCAACACGGAGGAACGGCTGGAGCTGTGCAAGTCCGCCCTCTGCGACTTCGCAAACATCGAAGTGATTCCCTACACCGGACTCACGGTGGATCTGGCGCACAAGCTTGGAGCATCCGTCATGGTACGTGGGCTCCGCATGGGATCCGACTTCGAGTACGAGTGCGAGATGGCGCTCAACAATCAGAAGCTCGCGCCGGACGTGGACACCCTCTACCTGATGGCAAGCCTGGACCACATCTTCATAAAGTCCAGCCTCATCAAGGAAATTGCGGCCGGGGAAGGCGACATTAGCCACCTGGTCCCAAAAAATGTGGCGGTAGCCCTTCGGGACAGATATCGCTCCTGAGTTTAGGCGCCGCCTGAAAGGTGGATAGCCATGAATACTGCAAGTCTAATGGAGAAGCTGGAGGACCTGGTCAGCACCGGCACGGGAGTGCCTGCGACCGGGAAGGTCCTTGTAGACAAGGAGAAGATGGCTGAACTGGTTAGCCAGATTCAGGCCGCCTTGCCCACAGACCTTCAGGAGGCCCAGGAGTTTCTTCAGATGCGGGAGAATCTCATCAACCAAGCCCTTGCCGAGGCACGGCGAATCAGGACTTCCTCCGAGGACGAGGCTCGCTCCCGCGTGAAGGAAAGCGAGGTCCTCAAGGAGGCCCACAAGCAGGCGGAGGACATTGTGGCCGACGGCCAGCGAAGAGCGCAGCGCATTCTGGACGAAGTGGAAGCGCAAGCCTCCACCCGTCGCGCTGAAGCCGACAAGTACGCCCAGGCCACACTGGCGCAGCTCGAGGAGCAGCTGGCCCAGGTGCTCACCACCATCCGGCACGGCATCGACGCCATGTCCGCGACCAGATAGTCCTCGACAAAACTCCATGACGGGCTTCCACGCTCACGACACCCAGCGGCGCACACTTGCGCCGTCAGCGTCCGAAGCGTGGCGGGGTAACGATAGAGCTTGAGCCGCCGATGACCACGACCACAGGCCGGGCCACACTCCAGCGGCTCCTGTTGCCGGGAGCAGTCCTCTGCTTCCTGGCAATGCTGTCCGCGTGCACCACAGACGCGGCATCGCCCGCGTCACAAGACATGGAGGCCGTCGCGCAGGGCATAGACAAGAGCCTCATGTGCCCGATATGCCCCAGCGAGACTATCGACCAGTCGCAGACCGAGATCGCCGAGCAGATGAGGCGGACGGTCCGGGAGAGGCTCGCCGACGGCGAGAGCCGTGACGAGGTACTCCGGTTCTTCGTTGAGCGGTACGGCGAGGGAATCCTGGCGGCGCCTCCAAAGAGCGGGTTCAACCTACTGGTCTGGCTTATGCCTCCGCTTGCACTGCTCATGGGCGGCGGCGCGCTGGCGCTGATCCTGAGAGCCATGCGCCAGGCAAATCAACGGGACGCCGGGACGTCATCTGCGAGCGAGGCAGGGCTGGAGACCTACCTGTCCGCGGTTGATCGCGACATACGCAACCTGACCGCCGAGGACGGCGGCGGAAGCGGTAAGGGTTAGCAGCGCCATGGCCGATCTCGGCTACATCTGCTTGCTCATCGCGCTGGCGCTGGCCGTCTACTCGCCGGTGGCGTCCATGGCGGGAGTTCGGCTCGGCAGCCGGCAGTTGACGCTGAGCGCGCACCGGGCGATCCTCCTAGGGCCGCTCGTGCTGGCGGTCTCCACGGCCGGCCTCGTCGGCGCGTTCGTGAACGCCGACTTCTCGGTGTCCTACGTGGCGGAGCACAGCAGCCGCGCCATGGCGCCTCAGTACATCTGGGTTGCCTTCTACGCAGGCAACGAGGGATCACTGCTTTTCATCGCCTTTGCTCTTTCCGTCCTGGCAGCCATCGCGGTGCACTTCGCCCCCGCATCGCTGCGCCCAAGCATGCCGCACATCGGCGCGGTGCTCATGCTCGTGCAGCTCTTCTTCCTGGCCGTGATGGTCTTCCTCGCCAACCCCTTCGCTAGGCTGGATTTCGTGCCGCCGGACGGCCGGGGCATCAACCCTCTTCTCACGCATCCGGGCATGTTCGTGCACCCGCCGATGCTGATGACCGGCCTCATCTCCTTCGCGGTGCCGTTCTCGATCGCGATGGGCTCGCTGCTGGCCGGGCGCACCACCGACGAGTGGGTCGATGCAGGCCGAACGTGGGGCATCATATCATGGGCGCTGCTGGGCATCGGACTGCTTCTGGGCGGATGGTGGGCGTACACCATCCTTGGATGGGGTGGATACTGGGCGTGGGACCCTGTGGAGAACGCGGGATTCATGCCGTGGCTGGTGATGACCGCCTTCATCCACTCGATCATGGTGCAGAAACGCCGTGGCATGTTCCGCATGTGGAATCTCGCGCTTGTGATCATCGCATTCGGGTTCGCTCAGTTCGGAATGTTCATCAACCGGGGCGGGCCCGTCCCGTCCGTCCACTCATTCGGCCAGTCCACGCTTGGCTGGATCTTCCTCGCGTTTATGGGCGGCACAATGCTGGTCTCTTTCGCCGTGTTCTTCTGGCGATACAACAGCCTGAAGAGCTCGCAGACGCTGGAGTCGGCGCTGTCCCGCGAGGCCGCGTTCCTGGTCAACAACCTGCTGTTCCTGGGAGTGGCGTTCGTCACGCTGTGGGGCGTTGTGTATCCCCTCATATCCGAGCTGTTCCAGGGCGAAATCGTTACCGTGGGAGAGCCGTTCTACAACCAGGTGAACGGACCGATGTTCCTCATGCTTATCCTGCTCATGGGCGTGGCCCCGTACCTTCCCTGGCGGCATGCAAGCTGGGCCAGCCTGAGGCGCGCGCTGCTGGTGCCCGCCGCCGCAGCCCTGGTAGCCATCGCGGGGCTGATCCTCATAGGCGTTTACGTTCCCTGGGCGCTGATCTCCTACGGCCTGTGCGCGTTCGTGACCGCGGGCATACTGCGCGAGTGGGCCAGGGGCGCGCACGCAAGGCACCGGCGCGGCGAGAGCTACCCCGTCGCGTTCGGCAGGTTGATTGCCGCCAACAGGCCCAGGTACGGCGGCTACGTTGTACATCTGGCCGTTGTGCTGCTGGCGCTTGGCGTGACCGGCTCCTCCTTCTACGGGATTCAGCGTGACATTGCGCTTTCGCCGGGCGAGTCCGCCGACGTGGGCGAGTACACCGTGAAGTACATCGACGCTACCGCCAGGGCCTTCCCCGACCGCACCGAGGCAACGGTGGAGGTGCAGGCGTTCCGCGGCGATACCTTCCTGGGCACGTACTACCCCCGGCGCGACTTCTACCCCAGTTTCAACATCGCCTCAACGCTGGCAGCCATACGCTCCACCCCCCTGGAGGACCTGTACATCATCCCCGGTGAGCTGCTTGAGGACGGACGCACCATCCTGCGCGTGTACGTGAACCCGCTGGTAATGTGGATGTGGGTAGCAGGGCCGCTGCTGATCGTGGGAGTAACGGTGGCTCTGTGGCCTCAGAGACAACCGTCCGCCGCCTACGCCTTCTCCCCCGGCGGCCTTGCTGCCGGTTCCGGGAGAAGGCCGGAGGCCTCCGCCGGCTGATCCCCATGAGCGCAGTTCTAACCCTCCGTGCCGAGACTTCCGGCGCAGCGTAGACATGCCGTATCTCCTCGGCCTCCTGCTGGCACTCATCACCGCCGCTCTCATTGCGTGGCCTATGCTGCGCTCACGTCGCGCCTCGCCGCTGCCGCGTCGCAGCGCGCTCGACGAGCTACGGGACGTCCAGCGCCAACGTAGTCAGGTGTACGACGACATTCAGACGCTTGGCCTCGACCGCGAGCTGGGTAACGTAAACGCCGACCAATACTCGGAGGCGTTCGAGGCACACCGGCTGCGCGCCGCCCTTCTCCTCAGGCAGGAGGAGGAGATCACGGCGGAGCTTGCGCCACGAATGAGCGAAATCGAGGATGAGGTGCTGGCATTCAGACAGAAGAGCGGCAGCGTGCTCATCACTGCCGAGTGCGAGGAGTGCGGCCGCCTCCAGGACGCCGACGCGCCGTTATGCCCGCAGTGCGAAACCGACGACTCGGGTTTCGCGGGCTCGCGACCGGAGGCGGAGTGAGGCGAGCAATCGCGATTGCTCTCGTGTGCGTGGCGCTGGGGTCAGTGCTGGAGATCAGCGCGCCGCCTGCCTCGCTCGCGCAGGTCACGACGGACGTACAGGGCCGCATGGTCAACGGCACCGCCGGGTCGGACGCTCCCTTCGCGCTGACGGTGACGCTGAGCGTGTTCAGGTTCGGCGACCTGCAGGAGACTCGCGAGACGGTCACCGGCGCCGGCGGAGGCTTCGCATTCAGCGACGCCCCGGGAGGCGAGGGCCACGGCTACATCATCAGCACCGAGTACGGTGGCATCGTCTACACCTACGAACGCGACTACCCGCTGCCCATAGAGCCGGTCACGCTGATGGTATACGAGAGCACGGACAGCCGAGATTCGATTGCGGTATCCTCGCACAGCCTGGTGGTTGGCGGCATCGACCCGGACAACCAGACCATCGAAATCCTCGAACTGGTGGGTCTGGAAAACAGCGGTGACCGCTCATTCCTGGCCGACCTGTCGCAGGCGCAAGCAGGACAGATGGCCTTCCTCCGCTTCTCCCTGCCCACTACGGTCACCGACCTGGACGTGCAGAGCAGCATGAGGGGAGGCACCATCCTGCAGGTGGACCGCGGCTTCGCGATGACAACACCCGTGAAGCCCGGCGAACACGAGATCGCCTACAGCTTCCGCACCACCTACTCCGCCGGCAGGCTGGAGTTCGATCATGGCCTGCCGTTCGGGGCGGAGGACTTCCGCGTGCTGCTGCCGGAGGGTCTGGGCCGGGTATCGAGCCAGGAGTTGCAGGAAATGGAGCCGCTCACGCTGGGCGACAGGACGTACCAGCGACTGGAGGGCCAAGACCTGCAGCGCGGGTCACGGGTGGTGCTCAACTTCACCGATCTGCCCCAGCCGTCCCTGATGGCCCGTATACGCACGGCTTCTACGGATGACTCGGTCGTGCTGGTGTCGATCCCCATCGCGCTTGGCGCGTGGCTTGTGGCGCTGCTGGGATACGTGATGCTGCGCTCCGGCCGGACCGCCTCAGCTGCCGCCGCTCCAGTCGACCGCGCCGCCGTCATTAGCGCCATCGCCCGGCTCGACGACCGGTTCCGAGACGGCGCGATTGAGCGGCAGGAGTACCTGCGCGAGAGGTGGGACTTGAAGGACAGGCTGCTGATGTCCGTGGAAGACGGCGCCTCTGAACGGAGGGACGCGGAGGCTTGAGCAGGCGCGCGGTGGTACTGGGTGTGGCGCTTGCGGGGTTTGCCCCGCTATTTGCGTTGCTTGTCTGGGCGCTCGTGCGCTCCGATGGCCAGCCGGCAGGGCGCGCCGTGAACGCAGTGTTCGGTGAGGTGAGCGTGGAGGAGCGGGAGGCCCCAGACTTCACGCTTGAGCTGCTCGACGGCGGGACGCTCACGCTGTCTGAGCTGCGTGGAAGCGTGGTGCTCGTCGACTTCTGGGCTTCCTGGTGCGGGCCATGCCGCGTGGAAGCGCCCACGCTGGTGCAGGTCTACGACGAGTATCGCGAGAAGGGTGTGGAGTTCGTGGGCGTTGGGATATGGGAGCGTCCCGCGGAGGCCGAGGCATTCGTCGAGGAGTTCGGCGTGCCTTACCCCACCGGCCTGGACATCCCGGGCGACATTCTCGTGGAGTACGGCGTCAGGGGCATACCCGAGAAGTACTTCGTCGACGCGGAGGGGCGTCTGGTCGCCAAGTTCACCGGCCCGTCAGGCGAGGACGACCTGCGCGAAACGCTCGACCGGTTGCTAGCAGCCCGAGGCTAGACCGGCGGGTCGCCGTCCCTGACCAGCCGCCACCACGCCCGCAGTATCTCCCGGTCCCTGTCGAACGCCAGCGGCGGCAGCGAGTCCGGGGCAAAGTAGCCCAGCTGCGATACCTCCGGGCCCGGCGCGGCGTCGCCCTGCATACTCCGGCAGTGGTAGGCAGCCACGACTACGGGATGTCCCGACTCTGAGAACAGGCCAACCAGGCCCGCTATCTCCACGTGGAGCCCGGTCTCCTCGCGCACTTCCCGAGCAGCAGCCTGCTCCACAACCTCTCCCCTGTCCACGTATCCGCCGGGCAGGCTCCAGAGGCCATAGCCGGGCTGCGTCAATCTCCGCACGAACAGCACCCGTCCGTCACACTCCACAACGGTTGCAGCCGCGAGCTTGGGGTCGTAGAAGATGACCCTGCCGCATGACTCGCACACCGGCCTCTCTGCGCCATGCGCCTTCCGCACCACGAGCGTGTCTCCGCACGATGGGCAGAACCTGTCCTCCTGATTCATGGGGTTGACTATACCACACGCGGGTCAATCCGGTTCCAGACTCGCAGAATGCGTGCGACATTGCCGGATGAGTGCGCGTGACGCTCTCTCGCGGAATCAAATCGAAATGCGACACATTCCGCAGTGTCCTGTCTCAATAATCTCTTGTGGCACAGAATGCGACGGAATACAATGAGGGCACATGAAGATTCTTGCAATAGACGTTGGGACCGGCACGCAGGACATCCTCCTCTTCGATTCGCGGAGGGCGGTTGAGAACTCCGTGCAGCTTGTGATGCCCGCGCCCACCGTGATCGCCGCCCAGCGAGTTCGAAACGCCACCGAAGCGCGCAGCGGAGTGGTGTTCACCGGCGTGAACATGGGTGGCGGGCCAGTCACGGGCGCGCTCGCCGACCACGTCGCCGCCGGTCTCTCAGCGTTCGCGACTCCTTCCGCCGCCGTGACCTTCGACGACGACCTGGACATTGTGCGCAGTATGGGCGTGTCCATCGTATCGCAGGAGGAGGCGGACGCTCTGCCGGTAACGCACGTCCGCCTTGCCGACGTGGACCTGCTCATGGTGCAGCGCGCCCTGGAGGCATTCGAGGTGGAGCCGGAGTGGGACGCGCTGGCAGTCGCCGTCTTCGACCACGGTAACGCGCCGCCCGGCTACAGCGACCGGAAGTTCCGGTTCGACCACCTGCGGACGCACCTGGAGAGCGGAGGCTCGGAGGCCGCGTCTTTCGTCTATCTCGCCGATGAGGTGCCGGACTACCTGACCCGCATGAGAGCCGTGGTGGAAACGGTGGGCGACGACGTCCCGCTGCTCATGACCGACACCGCCGTGGCGGCCGTCCTTGGCTCACTCGAGGACGAGCACGTGGCCTCTCACGAGCGCAAGGTGGTGGCGAACCTGGGCAACGAGCACACGCTGGCCTTCCACCTCCAGGGCGACGAGATCCTGGGCATCCTGGAGCACCATACTCACGTGCTCGACCGGGAGCGCCTGGAGCAGCACCTGATTGACCTGGCGACCGGCACGTCGGACGGCGACGCAGTGTGGCGGGAGCAGGGGCACGGCGCGATCGTAGTCCGCGGCTTCGATGAGGTCGGCTTCCTCAGCATCATCGGGCCAATGCGAGGGCTGATGGCGGATTCGCCGCTGCATCCATACTTCGCGGCGCCTCACGGCGCCATGATGCTGGCGGGCTCGTTCGGCCTAGTCAGAGGCTGGGCAGAGCGAATGCCGTCACATCGCGAGGAGATACTGCACGCGTTGCGCGCCGTCGGCGAGGACGTGGGACACCACCACCACTGATGAGGCCGCCCCCAGCCCGCTCACGCCCTTCGACAAGCTCAGGGTGAGCGGACCGCCTACCACCACCGTCATTCCGAGCGTAGCCGAGCGCAAGCGAGGCGCAGTCGAGGAATCCAGGACATTCGCGCAGTGTGGCAAGTTGTATTTCGCCGCCGCGTTGCGTCTTGGGGTGGGACGCGCCACAGCCAATTAAGCCCTAGATTTCTCGGCTCCGCTCGAAGTATCTGTGTTCCGAGTCAAGGGGTATTGGGGGTGATTTGCAACTGGGTGTCCACCCAGGGCGTTCCTCGATGTGCAATGGCGTTCAGCATGAGCAGCATCTTGC
>DAOUKJ010000035.1:0-46605 GCA_034421435.1 Dehalococcoidia bacterium
CTCAATGAGGAGTACTACTACGACGCAGTCGGGCGGATGGCGAACTCCAGCCTGCTCGACTACCGGATGCCCACCTCGCTTGACCTGCCGATGATCGATGCGGTGCTGGTTGAGGTGCCGAATCCCGGCCATCCGTACGGCGCCCGCGGCGTCGGTGAGATTCCGCTGGTGCCGCCCGTGGCCGCCATTGCGAACGCCATCTACGACGCCGTAGGCGTGCGGATGCAGCAGACCCCGATGTCGCCCGGCCGCGTCCTGGAGGCGCTCTGGGACAGCGAGCGGGAGTCCTAGGGCAACACTGCTCCTCGGCACTTGATGCTGCTCGTACACGAGGTACGGAATGTTGACGGCTCAAAACGAAACGCGTGACTCGGAGCTCCCTCAGCAACAGGAGGAATGAGATGGTACAGGTACAGGCGGAGAGGGCCACCAGGCCGCAGTCCCTGGCGGGCATTCGGGTGCTGGACTTCACGTGGGTGCGCGCAGGCCCGTGGGGTTGCCGGTGGCTGGGTACGCTCGGCGCGGAGGTCATCAAGATCGAGTGGCCTCAGAACCCGGACATGATTCGCAATCCCGGTCTCATGAGCCTGCCGGGCATTGAGCCGAGCCTCAACTCCAACTACATGTTCAACGACACGAACGCCAACAAGATGGGCGTGACGCTCAACGTACGCTCGGAGAAGGGCATGGGCCTGCTCAAGCGGCTCATCGAAGTTTCGGACGTCATCGTCGAGAACTACAGCTCCCGCGTGCTGCAGAGCTGGGGCCTCCCGTTCGAGGAGCTGAACAAGATCAAGCCCGGCATCATCTACGTCTCGCAGGCCGGTTTCGGCCACACCGGACGAAACCACACCTACCAGACGATGGGCCCCGTCGCTCAGGCATTGTCCGGCATGACTCACCTCTCCGGGCTGCCAGGCGAGGAGCCGTCAGGCTGGGGCTGGTCTTACCTGGACGATACGGGCGGCATGTACACCGCTATGGGCGCGCTGACCGCTCTCAACCATCGCAACATGACCGGCCAGGGGCAGCACGTTGACCTTTCACAGATGATCATTGGCATCCCGCTCAACGGCCCGGCGCTGCTTGACCTAACGATCAACGGCAGGAGCGTGCGGCGGGAGGGTTTCCCCCCAGGCAATCGCGCTCACTGGCCCGGCACTCCCCTGGTGCACAACTACCGCGGCCCCGTCGTCGCGCCGCACAACGCCTATCGAACAAAGGGCGGTGGCTACTACGACTGGTGTACCATCGCATGCTTCTCCGACGCCGAGTGGTGCAGCCTGGTGGAGGTGATGGGCTCGCCCGAGTGGGCATGCTCGGAGCGGTTCGCCACGCTGCGAGGCCGCCTCGAAAACCAGGAGGAGCTTGACCAGCTCATCGAGTCCTGGACGCTGACGGTTGAGCGATACGAGATCATGGAGCGTTGCCAAGCTGCCGGGGTCCGCTCTATGCCCGTGCAGAGCAACAAGGACCGCGTGGCCAACGACCCTCAGCTGCGCCACCGCGAGATGTACAAGGAGATGGAGCATCCACTGCTGGGCACGCACCTCTTCCAGAACGCTCCATTCAAGATGTCGGATTCGCCCGCCTTCAACCACAGGCCGGCGCCGATGATCGGCCAGCACAACCGGCTGGTATTCGAGGGCCTGCTGGGGATGTCGCACGAGGAGCTGGTTGAGTGCTACGAGGACGGCACCTTCTGGCCCACCTCAGTGGATCGCTACCCCTACGTGGATGAGCTGATTCAGGCTGGCCCGCTGACTTCCGAGGAGTCGGAGGAGCTGGCCGAGCACAGGCCCCTCCACAATGCGGACGGTTCGCGGAGGAATGGCGCTGAGACTGTTGACCACGGCCCCCTGCACGGCCTTCGCGTGCTGGAGCTCTCGGACGAGAAGGCGCAGTGGGCGGGCAAGCTCATGGCCGACTTTGGCGCCGACGTGATCAAGATCGAGCCGCCCGGAGGCGAGTCCACGCGCACCGTTGGCCCGTTCTACCAGGACCTGCCGGACCGCGAGCGCAGCCTCTACTTCTGGCACTACAACACGTCCAAGCGCGGCGTCACGCTGGACCTGGAGTCAGAGGACGGCCGCGGCCTGTTCCGCAGGCTGGCGTCGAGCGCGGACGTGATACTGGAGACGTTCAAGCCGGGCTACCTGCCCTCGCTTGGCCTGGGGTATGACGACCTGAAGGAGGACAACCCCGGCCTGATCATGTGCTCGCTGACGCCGTTCGGGCAGAGCGGCCCGTGGAGCAACTTCGTGACGAGCGACCTCATCCAGCTGTCGGCGGGCGGCCAGATGGGCTGCTGCGGCTACAACGAGGAGGACGTGGATGATCCGCCGCCCATCGCAGGCGGCGGAGGACAGTCGTGGCACATGGGCAGCCACTACGCCTACATCGCCATGATGGCTGCGCTCAACCAGCGGGCAGTCACCGGACGCGGCCAGTACATCGACTCCGCTGTCCACGACGCCTGCGCTCTCACCACCGAGATGCACGTGCTCACGTACATCTACACCGGCGAGGAGGTCCGCCGCAACACCGGCAGGCACGCCTCGTCGCCCACAGGCTTCTCACAGCCCAAGAGCCAGCTGCGGTGCAGCGACGGCAAGTACGTGAACGCCTCGCTGCCGCCGCTGCGCCTGACGCCGGCGCAGGTGAAGACGCTTGCGGAGTGGATGGACAGCTACGGCATGGCCGGCGACCTGATGGACGAGAAGTACCAGAACCCGGAGGTCATCCGCGAGAACGGCGCGCACATCCACGGCCTTTTCGTGAAGTTCGTGGGGAGCCGGACGCAGGACGAGGTGTACCACGGCGGACAGGAGCGGGGCTTCACGTGGGGTGCAATTCGAGCGCCGGACGACCTGGTGGACGACGGCCACCTGAACGACCGTGGCTTCTGGACGCCGGTTGAGCACCCGGAGCTTGGCACGACATTCACGTATCCCGGCCCGGCGGGCATCTACAACGGCTCGCCGTGGCGCATCTCCAGGCGGGCGCCGCTGATCGGTGAGCACAACGCGGAGGTACTCTGCGGGGAGCTGGGCCTGACCAAGGCGGAGCTGTCGGTGCTGGCAGAGAGCGGAGTGGTTTAAGTCGGAGACACGTAACGTGCGGGCGCCTGCGGTAGCTGTCGTCGCTGCACTGACAGTAGTCTTGGCAGGCGCCTGCAGCGCGCCGGATCCTACGCCGACGCAGGCTCCTACGTCCACGCCTGTTGCGGAGGCCACGGCCGCCGAGCCTGTCGGGGTGACATTCGCGGACCGGAACCTGGAGAGGGCCGTCAGGGACGCCCTGGGACTGTCCCGCACCGCGGTAATCACCGAGGATGACCTGTCCAGTCTCACAAGCCTTGATGCCACCGCACGCGACATCTACGAGCTCGACGGCTTGCAGGATCTGAAGGGACTCACCGAGCTCTACCTTCACTTCAACCACGTGAAGGACATCTCGCCGCTGTCCACGCTGACGGGGCTGAAGCGGCTCGACCTCAGGACCAATGCCGTCAGCGACCTGTCGCCTCTCGCATCACTCACGAACCTGACTGAGCTAAGCCTCCGCTCCAACGAGATCCGAGACGTGTCGCCGCTGGGTGGACTGTCAGGGTTGGAGGCCCTGGATCTGGGCACGAACAAGATAGTGGACATTTCGCCGCTGTCGTCGCTAACCGGCCTCACGTGGCTCAACGTGGAGGAGAACCGTATCGAGGACGCATCGCCCCTGGAGTCTCTCACCGGTCTCACGCAGCTCTACCTCCACTGGAACAAGGTCGGCGACCTGACGCCTCTGAGCTCCCTGACGAGGCTCAAAGCCCTTGGCCTGGGCGCCAATGGGATAGATGACCTGTCGCCGCTGGCGCCGCTTGTGGACCTGGAGCTGCTCCACCTGTGGGGCAACGACGTGAGCGACATATCGCCGCTGGCCGGCATGACGGGCCTCAGAGAGCTGCATCTGTGGCGCAACCGCGTGAACGACATTTCGCCGCTGGCCGGGATGACGGCTCTCACCAAGCTGGAGCTGTGGGAGAACGAGGTGAGCGATATTTCGCCGCTGGCTTCATTGACCTCACTCACCGATCTCAATCTCTGGTTGAACGACGTGAGCGACATATCGGCCCTTGCGTCCGCCAGGAACCTCGTCCACGCGCACTTGGACGAGAACCGGATATCCGACCTGTCGCCGCTGGCATCACTGCCAGTTCTCGCTACACTTGACGTAACCGAGAACCAGGTGGAGGACGTGTCTCCCCTCCTTACCAGGAACAGCCTGACGGTGCTGAACCTCAGCGGAAACTTGATTGTCGACGTGTCTCCCCTGGCGTCCCTGGCCAACCTGGTCTCACTGAACGTGGGCGACAACGAGATTGAGGACTTCGAGCCACTATCGAGCCTGACCGGCCTGACCAGCCTGTCCCTGGACAGGAACGAGATAGTGGACATCTCTCCGCTGGCCTCGCTAACGGAGCTTACGCTGCTCGACCTGAGTCACAACGATATCGAGGACGTGTCCATCCTGGCGACCCTGACCAACCTGGACGAGCTTCACATACATTCCAACCGGATAGCGGACATATCGCCGCTGGTGGAAAACCCCGGGTTGGACTGGGGGGACCTGGTGCAGCTCAGGTACAACAAGCTGGACTATAGTGACGGGTCAGAGGACCGGCAGGACATAGAAGCGCTCTGGGGGCGCGGAATAGACGTGCGCCTCAAATAGCATTGGCGGGCTATGACGCTCGTGTGCGTTGACAAAGGGGTGGGCTAGTGCTAATCTTGCGCCATCTTCCTCAGGAGGGCAGATATGACGTTACGATATTCGCGCCTTGCTAGCAGGATGGTGATTACGATATTCGCAGCCGCAGTCATGGTGATGGCTGTTGCTTGTGGGGAAGATCCAACGGCCACTCCTGTGCCTACGGATACACCCAGTCCTACGGCTACGGCCCCCGAGGCCACGCCTACCGCCGAAATGATGGAGCCCACGGCCACCGCCGTGCCGGACGCCATGACGGACGAGTTTCGGGAGGACTGGGCCAACTATCTGAAGACTCACCCCGGCTATCAGGCGGAGTGGGGAGAGCCCCAGTACGGGGGCATTGTCAGGTTGAGCGGTCCCGCCAATCCCACACGGTCGCAGATCACGATTGGTTGGAGCGCGTTCATCAACCTGTCCTTTGAGGCGCACAACAGCTTGCTGATGTTCGACCCCTGGCTGGAGCAGGACGACGGAGTATTCTGTGACCTGTGCGAGACCTGGGAAGTGTCGGAGGACGGCAAGACCTACACCTTCAGGCTCAGGGACAACGTGCAGTTCCACTCCGAAGGATACGCCAAGGACATGGGCGCGCCCGGCTTCGGGAGCGAGCTTGTGTGCGAGGACGTGAAGCACAGCATGGAGTGGTTCGCTGCGCCACCGGAAGGAACGGTTGCCAGCACCGCTGCAGCCGGCAAGGAAAAGATGGGGCATCTGGACGAAATCACCTGCCCGGACGGTCCGGACGGCAAGACGGTGGTGTTGAACTTCTCCATGTTCAGGAATCCCACAACCGGCTGGCTGGCCTCCGGCATCGCGATCTGGGACAAGGAGTACAGGGAGTGGATGGATGCGGAGCACCCGAACATCCAGTCCACCGGTGAAGAGCTGGGCTACCTCCTGGACATGGGCACCGGGCCGCAGATACCCGTTTCCTGGGATCCGGAAGTAGTGCTGAAGACCCGCACCAATCCAGACTACTGGATAAAGGGCGCGCCCCTGGTGGACGGCTTCGAGTTCTACCCCATCCTGGACTACAACACCAAGTTCACGTCCTTCATCACGGGGAAGATCGACCATGCCGGCCACGGCAGCAGCGGCCTGACCAAGGCCCAGGTCGTTCAGATTCAGGAGAGCTACCCCGACTACACGGTGCACGAGGTGCAGTACAACCACATCTCCCAGCTGCCCATGAACCCCTTCAGGCCTCCCTTTGACGACTGGAAGGTCCGCTGGGCCATCCACCTTGCTCTTGACAGGCAGGCCTGGCTGGAGTTCAACAAGGCGGGCACCCTCAACATGGCGGCCCACAACTACTACCTCCATAGGGCCAGCCCCTGGTCATGGCCGGAGGAGGAGTTCCTGAAGTTCCCCGGCTGGAGGGCCGACCAGAAGGACGCGGACATAGCCGAGGCCAACCGTATTTTGGACGAGGTCTTCGGCCCCGGTGAGCGTCCCACGGACACTGAGATGACCATCTGGACGCTGCTCAGCCGACGTGAGATTGGCGTGTGGGCTCTGGACCAGTTCAGGGAGTCGCTGGGCTGGGAGCTGGACGCCAGGTTCGTGGAGGTAGGTGAGTGGATCCAGAAGCGCCAGGAGGGCACCTTCGTCCTCCAGCCTGACGCAGCGCCTATGCACGGCATGGGGTACATCCCTGACCCCAGCGACGGCTTCTTCGGCGCTCACTCCAAGACGGGCACCCGACCGGACGCCTACATCCGGGCCTGGAAGGGGGAGAATGAAGGGATGGAACTCCAGCCCGAGCTGGACAGAATAGACGCCCTCATCGAGGAGCAGGACGTGGAAACTGACATGGCCAAGCGCCTTGATATGGTCAGAGACCTGTCCAAGTACATGATCGAGGAGCGCACCACAGGCGTGTTCCTGGGCGCAATGAACGTTGCCTGGGGCACGGCGCCAAGACTGAGGGGCACCCACTTCTACAGGCTGGGGACCTACTCACAGCAGCGCCTCTATGACCGGTGGTGGATTACCGAGTAGCGCGCTAGACCAACGATAGCGCAGCTCTGCGTCCGCGGAGCCTGTGATATGATGAGGCCAATTCTGGGGCAAGACCCGCCCCAGAATTGGCCCTTGACCCAGGCATGAGCGGGGCGCTCCCAAGCCCGTCGTGATGCCGATTGAACATAGGCGTACGACGCGGCAAGGCACACCGCCCGATCGGCTCAGAGATCAGGAGGCAATATGACCGAGTACATCCTTCGCAGATTGCTGCTGGGGGTACTGACCGCGTTCCTGGTGTCCATTCTGGTCTTCACCCTCCTCCGCATTGCCCCCGGGGACGTGGTGGACGCCATCCTGGGAGGCGAAGGTGAGGTCTACTCCGATGAGGTGAGGGAGGCGCTCCGCGAGCAGCTGGGCCTGAACAGGCCTCTCCCGGTTCAATACTTGACATTCATGAGGGACTTCGTGACCCTGCAGTGGGGCGAGTCCCTTCGAAACAACACGGAGATCTGGCCGCAGATCCAGAAGAAGCTGCCCATCACACTGGAGCTCTCCGTGATGACGCTGCTCATCTCCGTGTTCATGGGAATACCCATTGGTACGCTGATGGCGCTATACCGAGACTCGTGGGTGGACTACTTACTCCGCGTGTTCTCTTTGGCGGGCCTGTCCATACCAAACTTCTGGTCGGCCACCATGATCGTCCTTGGAGGTGCCTTCTTCCTCAACTGGAGCCCGCGGCTGGAGTACATCTCCCCCTTGGAGGACCCGCGGGCGAACTTCATCATGTTCTTCTGGCCGGCCCTGGCTGCAGGATGGGTTGGGCAGGCCACCCAAGCCAGAATGATGCGCTCGACAATGCTGGAGGTGCTGCGCCAGGACTACATTCGCACTGCCCACGCAAAGGGACTGCAGTATTACGTGGTAGTCTACCGCCACGCTCTGAAGAATGCCCTCCTGCCGGTCATCACAATCATCGGGATTACCGTGGCATTGATACTGGGCGGGACGGTCATCATCGAGACCATCTTCCAGCTGCCTGGGCTGTCACGGTACCTTGTTCAGAGCCTTCAGAACTGGGACTACACCGTGGTGCAGACCGTGGTGCTGTTCCTGTCAATATGGATCGTGCTGTCCAACCTTGTTGTTGATCTGGCCTACGGCTGGCTGGACCCTAGGATTCGATACGACTAGGCCGGCACGGACGAAGCCGCCTCATTGAGGTGGCGTCAAGGAGGCGCAATGGCGACTCGGGAAGAGATACTGGAACCACTGGCAACCCGTACTAGGGCGCCACTGCCGGTTCGCCTACTGAAGGGAACGACCAACTTCATGGTCAGGAAGCCGCTGGGGGCTTTCGGGGCAGCGATCATTCTCGCCATGGTGTTCATGGCGCTGGCCGCTCCCTGGATCTCCGGCGATCCCAACAAGTGGCACATTTCCGAGACAATGTACGGCCCCTCATGGAAGTTCTGGCTTGGGACCAATGACCTGGGCCAGGACATGTGGGCAATGATTGTGAGAGGGGCCAGGGTGTCCCTTTACGTGGGGTTCCTGGCCGTGGCCCTGGGCTCCTGCACCGGCGGGGTCATCGGGTTGGTGAGCGCCTACTACGGCGGGAAGGTGGACATGAGCATTCAGAGGCTTATGGACGCTCTCATGGCCATACCCACACTGATCCTGGCTCTGGCCATTATGGCCGCGCTGGGCCAGTCGCTCAACAACGTGGTACTGGCAATCGGCATTGTGCAGATTCCCAGGGCAAACCGCATAGTTCGCTCGCAGGCCCTTTCCGTGAAGGAGTCGGAGTTCGCCCTGGCGGCTCGCTCGATCGGTGCGGGTGACTTTCGCATCATGGTGTACCACATACTCCCGCAGTGCATGGCTCCCTGGCTCATCATCGCCTCAGCGGCGCTGGGTACGGCCATCATATCGGAGGCGTCACTGAGTTTCCTGGGTATGGGCGTGCCTCCCACGGTACCCACATGGGGAGGAATGCTCTCCACCAGAGGAAGGGAGTTCTTCATACAGAACCCCTGGATGGCCATATGGCCGGGCGTGGCCATATCGCTCGCCGTCTACGGCTTCAACCTCTTTGGGGACGCTCTCCGGGACGTGCTGGATCCCCGGCTGCGCGGGCTATAGGCGCGGCGCCACACGGCGCAGGACTGTAGAACGGGAAGGACTGTCCTTATGGGATACAGCGTCCGCCAGAAACCCTAGCGGGCTACTCAGACTTTCTGAGCGCGACGATTGTCAGGCGGTTCTGCTCGTTCTCGCGCTTGTAGTGCATCTGGTCCATGAGGGTCTTCACCAGGTGCACGCCCAGTCCACCGATCCGGCGTTCTTGCACCGCCGCTTCCAGGTCGGGTTCCGGTGCGTCGCTGAGCGGGTCGAACGGCCGGCCGCTGTCCACGATTTCGATGGTGATGGCGTCCAGGTCGGACGAGATGTTGATCTCAATGTCCTGCTGTTTGTCGTCGTATCCGTAGTCCATGACGTTGAGCACCAGTTCCTCCAGGGCCAGATGCACCCGATAGGAGAAACCCGGATCCCAATCCTCGCGCTCGGCCATGCCCTCCACGGCCTCGATGACCTGCTCCAGCTCGGCGCGGTCGCTCTTGACCTTTAGGGAAAGTGTTTCACTCACTGTCCATACTCGCCTGTGCTGAGGATTAGACACGTAATGTCGTCGGACTGAGGCGTTCCGTCGGCGAAGTTGCGCACCGCCTCGAACACGGCGTCGCTGGCCTGCTGCGCTGTTGTCGGAGGTCTGCCGGAGAAGATGCTCAGCAACCGCTCGTTCCCGAACTCTTCGTCACCGCTGTTCATCGCCTCCGTGACGCCGTCCGTGTAGAGCACCACTGTTTCGCCCGGCTCGAGTCTGGTGACGACCTCCTCATACTCGAAGTCCGGGAGAAGCCCCAGAGCAAGCCCTGAGCTAAGGGTCAGCAGCTCAGAACTGCCGTCTTTGCGGATTACGAGTGGGGGATTGTGGCCCCCGTTGGCAATGGTCAATGTTCCGCTATCCGGGTTGTAGACGGCGTAGAGAACGGTTACGAACATAGAGGTCTCGTTGTCTTCATGGAGAAGGTTGTTGACCTCCGTAAGTACGCTCTTGGGTTCCAGGGTGCCGATTGCCGCGCCCTTGAGCAGGGTCCTTGCGGACATCATGAACAGCGCCGCAGGCACACCCTTGCCGGAGACATCCGCAATTGCCAGGCCGATGCGGCCATTGTCCAGGCGAATAACGTCAAAAAAGTCACCGCCCACGCTGCGCGCGGGATCCATGTTGGCATAGACTTGGTAGCTACGGCCTGAAGGGAACTGGACCGGAAGGATGGACTGCTGCATCTCGGAAGCTACGTCCAACTCATTCTGGATTGCAACCAGCTTGTCGCGGGAGGCGAGAGCCTCTCTCCACTGCACGATGTTGGCCAGCGTGCGCTCGATTGTGACTTCCAGGTCCTCGAAGTCTATGGGCTTGGTGACGAAGTCGAATGCGCCGCGATTCATGGCGGTGCGAATGTTCTTCATGTCGCCGTATGCGGAGATGATGACGGCACGGAGTTCCGGGTCCAGCTTGGAGATCTGCTCAAGAAGCGTCAGTCCGTCCATCTGGGGCATGTTGATGTCGGACAGGACCATGTCGATATCTGAGTCCTCGCGTAGCCTTGCCAGAGCTTCCAGGCCATTCTGAGCGAACACGAACGAGTACTTGCCTGCGCGAATCTGGCGACGCATTCGCTGCAGGACCAGCGGCTCGACGTCCGGTTCGTCGTCGACCACCAGGATCTTGTAGGGTTGCTGATCTTCAGTAGTCATATCTGGCGATTCCGGCTTGTCTATAGGGCAGTCGCAACCTGGCGCTTGGCGCTTCGGGCGCGGGAGCACGCTTCACGAGATGGCAAGTGACCCTCCGCGGAGAGGCGATTGCTACCGAGCAATGGCCGAGAGCGCGTCTGACTGAGCGGCGTGGGTGGGAATGATCTTGTCGAATCCACTGATCTGGAACACCTCGCTGATGGCGCTGGAAAGGGAGCATACGCCGAACTTGGCGCCCTTGCCCTGCAGCTGCTTGGAGATTAGTAGAATGACCCGGAGGCCGGCGCTGCTGATGTAGGAGAGGTTCTCCAAGTCCAGGATCATTGCGTTGGCGTTGTCCTTGAGGAGCGTCTCCAAGGCATCCTGGAATTCTCTGGCATTGGCTCCGTCGACGCGGCCTGCCGTGTTGGCAATTAGCACGCCGCCTTTGATTTCTCCCTGCACGGTAAGGTTCTTAGTATCGGCAACAGTCCAGGTGGCTCCGCTTTCCTGAGTCATTGGCGAATGCTCCTTTAAGGTGGATAGCCGTTGGTTGCTCTATCTCTATTGGTCGGCAGACCGCCTGCCTTCCAAGTTCGGTGATACGCAGCGTCCAGTGGTTTGGCAGCCGCTATCCGCTCCATAGGCCGAAATTCAACACACACATAGGGCCAGGCGGCCCACTGGCGTCCTGCGCAATTATAAGGCTCTCAGGATGGTCGGTCAATACTCTGTACTCCGCCAGGCGAAACAATGCTCCCGGCCTCTCTCAGGGCGCGTTCCGTCCTATTGACATCAACAGGCAGTCGCAATAGACTCACTATCATTGCGACTGAACACCCATCGCTTGAATGCGTGACTAAATCGATACAGAATACCATGAACCAGTTGCAGGCCCAACGTCCGGACCTAATCGCAGCCCTGGAAGACCAGGGATACAGAATCACTGCCCCGCGCCAGGCCATCGCTCACATGCTTGAGCACAAGCAAGATGGCTTCACCGCGGAGGAGATCATCGCAGAGCTGCCCGCCGTCGGCCGGGCAACCGTCTACAGGACCATCAAGCTGCTTCTGAGGGCCGGCGCTGTATGCAAGCTCGCCACAATGGAAGGCGCACCCATGTACAGCCTCTCCCGCACCGACCACCATCACCACACAGTATGCGTTTCATGCGGCGCCGTGGGCGAGTTCCGAGCAGTGACCGTCGAGCGTCTCCTGCGCAGCCTCGGCGGGGACATTCCCGGCCAGGTCCTTGGCCATCGCATTGAGTTCTACATCAACTGCGACACCTGCCGGCTTGCTGAAACCGGCTGACCGATTCCCGCCGGCACTGACAAACCGGATGATCTGCGCCGGCACGCTGCGCGATTGACGGCGCGTAGTGGCGACACTACAATCGCTCCAGCCCGCAGCACCGACTCTCCAGCCGCGGAGAAAGGACGTCCCGCATGAAGATAGGCCTCATATCGGACACTCAGGTGCCTTCGGCAGAGCTTTCGCCAAACTTGAGGAAGGCCTTTGAGGGGGTCGATCTCATTCTCCACGCCGGTGACATCCTGATCCCCGCCTGCCTCGACTCTCTGGAGGAGATTGCGCCGGTGATGGCGGTGGAGACGGGTGCAGAGCGCCAGTTTGCCGGCGATGCCAGAGTGGCGGAGCATCACCGCGTGGTGGAGGCGGAGGGCCACTCCATCGGCATGGTGCATGAGCTGTCCATCCCGCACATCATCGCGCTTGAGGTGCTACCCGGCGTGATCGAGAGACGCTTCCCGGCGGACGCCTCGCTGCCGGGCGCGCTGGCCCAGGTGTTCGGCGCGGAGGTGGACGTTGTGGTGTGCGGCTTCTCGCACATCAGCTTCATCGAGGAGCACCAGGGCGTAATGATCATCAACCCAGGCTCTGCGACGTGGCCCAACCAGCGCGTGATGCCGGGCACCGTGGCCCTCCTGGAGCTTACGCCCGACAGCCGTGTGGCCCGCATCATAGACTTGAACGCGATGGAGTAGCCGGGGCACTCACGCCGCTAGTCACTTCAGCGAAGAGCCTGTCACTCTCCACGATTGTGATGCGTGGCAATGAGCTCTGTGACGGGGTTGGAAGCTCGCCGCCTTCCGAGCGGCAGCCCTATGCGCCGGGAGCCATGGTGCGGATCAGCTCGGGGCGAATGCGCTCCATGATCTCAGCGATGTGGAAGTGGCGGTTCAGCACGTAGAAGTGGATGCCCGCCACGTCGTGATCCAGCAGGTCTGAGGCCTGCTCGGCCGTGTGCGATATACCCACCTCGTGGACCTGTGCTTCGTCGTCGCGCGCCTCCTCCAAGCGCTGCATGAGGCCGTCGGGGATGGTGGCGCCGCACATGCCGGTGATGCGCTTGATCTGGTCCACGTTCAGGATGGGCATCAGGCCGGCGACGATGGGCTGGCGTATACCAATTGCCCGGCATCTCTCCGTGAAGGTGTAGAAGTCCTGGTTGTCGTAGAAGAGCTGGGTGATGATCACGTCCGCGCCGCTGTCCACCTTGAGCTTGAGGTTCTGCAGGTCGGTCTCGGAATCGGGGGCCTCCTGGTGCGTTTCCGGGTATCCGGCGACGGCTATGCCGAATCCCCCGTGTCGCTTCACGTGCTCAACCAGTTCGTAGCCGTGGCGGTAGCCGTCTGCGGGCGGCGTGAAGGTCGACTCGCCGCGAGGCGGGTCGCCGCGCAGCGCGACGATGTTCTCGATGTTCTGCTCCTGGATGTCGTCGAGCAGCCTCTCTATGTCGTCGCGGCTCGATCCTACGCAGGTGAGGTGGTGCGCCGCCTCCATGCCAAGGCCGTTCTTGATAAGCGACGTGACCTCCAGTGTGCGCTCGCGGGTGCTGCCCATGGCGCCATAGGTGACCGTCAGCAGCGAAGGCCCCAGCCGCAGGAGCCTGGGAATCCGCTCCTGCAACTCGGCCATAGACGCATCCGTGCGTGGCGGGAACAGCTCGAAGGAGATGGCCGGCTGGCCGGTCCCGTAAAAGTCGGCAAACTTCATCGCTGCTGCCTTTCGTAGCGTCGCATGGCCTGTTATGTGGGGAGCGGGGACGCTACAGGAGCGCTCCCAGGATCACGCCTCCGGCGATCGCAGAGCCGATGACGCCGGCCACGTTGGGCCCCATCGCGTGCATGATGAGCCAGGTGTCGCCGTCCTCCTCCTGTCCCACCGTGTGAGCCACGCGGGCGGCCATCGGCACCGCAGACACGCCGGCCGCGCCTATCAGCGGATTGATCTTGCGCCTGGAGATCAGGTACATCGCCTTGCCGAGCAGGACGCCGGAAACCGTGGCAACCGTGAACGCAAACAGGCCCAGGGCGAATATGCCCAGCGTGTGAGGCTCCAGGAAGCGGTCGGCTGTCATGGTGGAGCCGACTGTGAGGCCCAGGAAAATGGTTGTGACGTTGATGAGCTCGTTCTGGGAAGCCCTGGCCAGCCGCTCCACAACACCGGCCTCCCTCAGTATGTTGCCGAACATTAGCATCCCGACCAGGGGCGCGGCCTTTGGCGCCACCAGGCTGGCCAGGATGATGACGATGATGGGGAACAGGATCCGGGCCCTGTATGAGGCGGCGCGTGCGGGATACGGCATCTTGACCTGGCGCTCGCGCTTGGTCGTGAGCAGCCGCATGATTGGGGGCTGGATCAGCGGCACCAGCGCCATGTAGGAGTAGGCGGCGACGGCGATGGGACCCCAAAGGTCGGGGTCGGCAAGCTGCGTGGAGACGAAGATCGTCGTGGGGCCGTCGGCTGAGCCAATGATGCCTATCGCTCCTGCGTTGTTCAGGTCCCAGCCGAGAAGCAGTGCGGCCATTATGGCCGCGAATATGCCGAACTGAGCCGCCGCGCCCAGTATCACGGTGGTCGGGTTCTGAATGAGCGGCGTGAAGTCGGTGAGCGCGCCCACGCCAAGGAACATGAGGAGGGGGAACAGCTCGTTGTCCAGCCCGACCTTCCGCAGTATGCCCAGGAAGCCGTCGTCATCCGCGATGCCGGTTGCGGGAAGGTTGGCGAGTAGCACGCCAAGACCGATGGGCAAGAGGAGCAGTGGCTCGTACTTGCGCGCCAACCCGAGGTATACGAGGAGCAGGGCAATGGCCATCATTGCCACCGCGCCCCATGTCAGGTCCGGGATTGCGCCGAGTGTCTCGCCAAACATTCTATGTGGCCCTTCCCCTGGAAGATGGGTATGCGCTGTGGGTCTTCTGGCCGTATGCGGACGGCCTGCGTCCCTGAGATCGCCAAAGGGCGGCCCTGCCCAGGCTGCTCCAGTTGCTCGTAGGCTGCGATGGCTGCGGGCCTGCCTGCGATGCGGAAACCGGGGATGGAGCGGGTCCGGCCACGGCTTGCCCGGACTCCTCCTGCTCCATTGCAAGGTACACGGATACGGCCAGCGCGGCCACCTTTGCGCCGGTGACGCCATCGCGCGGCGCCGTGACAGTCACAGGCGGTAGCGTCGTGGCCGGTTCGGGCACAGGCGGCGGAGGCGTTTCGACCTCCTGCGGCGGCGACTCACCCGCCGCGGGAGGCTCGGCTTCAGGCTCAGCTGCTTCGTCGTGGGCCGCGGCGTCCTGAGTTTCCGGCTCCACGGCGGCCTCTTCCGCCTCATCGCCCGGGAACAGCCTGCCGAGTGCAAAGAGAATGACCATTAGCGCAACCAGCGTTGCGAACACCAGGCCCATGCCCGCGCCCGCGAGCCTGAGGCCCTCTGCGAATTCAGCGCTCATGCGCGCTCTCCTCCGGTTGTGGACGCAGCCAGCGCAGGGGCTGCTCCGACCCTGCCGCCCTGCGAGACCTGGCCAAGGAAGCGAGAACCCCTCGGCTCCCGGTCCAGGACGTACTGCAGCAATGCCTCTATGAGGCGTCTCATCTCGGTCTGTGTCTCGTCGTCCAGGCGCAGCCTCGTTGCATCCTCGATGCGCTCACACCTCTGCAGGAACCGCAGGGCCTTGAGCGTGTTCAGCGAGAGGGGCAGGACGGACACGCCCGCCGGGTGGCAGCCGTCGCAGATGCACCCTCCCCGGCCCGGCGCGAAGCGGTGGCGGCCCGGTTCAAGCGCATTCTCGCACTCCACGCAGCGATGCAGCTCCGGCATGAACCCGCTGTGTCCGAGCAGCCTGAGCTGGAAGTGAGGCAGCAGGGCCGGCCCCGCGGAGTCCGCCAGCGATCGCAGTGCCTCCAGCAGCAGCCTGTAGATGGCGTAGTTGGACTGGGCCTCCGGTGTTGAGGCGTCTACCAGCTCCGCCATGTAGATCGCCTGCGACAGCCTGTCCAGGTCCTCGCGGACGGCGCGGAAACCCTCCAGCACTTCGGCCTGCTGCACGGAGTCCAGGCTCTGGCCGCGCGTCATTAAGAGCGACGTGCGCATGAGAGGCTCCAGGTGGCCGCCCAGCCGGCTCTTGATCTTGCGCGCGCCCCTCGCGACGGCCCTCAGCCTGCCCTGGTTGGGCGTGTAGAGCGTGACCATGTAGTCGGCCTCTCCCAGCGGGAGGTGCCTGAGCACGATGGCCTCGGTCTTGTGAATGCGTGGTTGGGTGGCCATGGCTTCCGGGCAGTCCTCAGATCTCCTGCCGTCCCTCCATTGCGCGGCTGAGCGTGACGGAGTCGGCGAACTCCAGGTCGCTGCCCACGGGCAGGCCGCGGGCCAGCCGGGTGACGCGTTCCACCAGCGGGGACAGCAGCCTGTGGACGTACATTGCGGTGCTCTCGCCCTCCAGGCTTGGGTTGGTCGCCAGAATGACCTCCGTGACCTCGCCGCTCCTGAGTCGTTCCAACAGCTCGCGGATCCGCAGGTTCTCCGGGCCGATGCCCGTGGCGGGCGAAATCGCCCCGTGAAGCACGTGGTACAGACCGCGATAGGACTGCGTGCGTTCCAGCGACAGCACGTCCAGCGGCTCCTCCACCACGCAGATGCGGGAGCGGTCCCGGCCCGGGTGCGAGCAGAGGTAGCACGGGCTCTCCTCCGTGATGTTCTGGCACACGCCGCAGAACACGACCTTCTCCTTGACCGAGATGATGGACTCCGCCAGGGAGGAGGCCTCCTCTTCCGGCATGCGTATGAGGTAGTAGGCCAGGCGCTGGGCGCTCTTGGGGCCAATGCCGGGCAGCTTGTGGAACTCCTGAATCAGGCGTGCCAGGGGAGCCGCCACGGATGGAAGGAAGTCGTAGGTCATGAGGTTAGCCGGGCAGTGGTCTGCTGTCTCCGCGTGTCCTGGTTCTCTACGTCAGCCCCGGAATCTTGAAGCCGCCGGTGATGGCCGAGATGCTGTTCTGCGCCATGGCCTGGGCCTTCTCGATCGCCTCGTTGGTGGCGGCCGTCACAAGGTCCTGGAGCATCTCCACGTCCTCGCTGTCCACCACCTCCGGCGCGATCTCTATCGAGCGTATCCTGAGGCTGCCGGTGATCACAACCTTGACCGCGCCGCCGCCTGCCGTGACCTCCACCTCTGCGTTCTCCAACTCCTCCTGGGCCTTTGCCAGCCGTGCCTGCATCTGCTGCGCCTGGCGAAGCATGTTCCTATTCATTCTGAGCCTCCTGAGTTCCGACTTCCTGGACGATCTGGGCGCCAAGATTCCGCGCCGCCCGCACAAGGTGGCCCCTTGGTGCGTTCGGGCGTCCCGCGCCCTGGTCTGCGAGGCACAGGCGCAGGTTGTACTGCACGCCCGTTACGCTCCTGACCGTATCCTGTATCTGCCTTCGGGCATCCGGGTTGTCAATCTCCTCCTGCAGCCTCTCCATGTTTGGCCGCGTCCTGAACTCCAGCACCAGCGTGTCATTCTCAGTGTAGCGCCGAGAGCAGTCAAGCAGTAGAGCGCGGACGTTGTACTTGCTGGGCTTGAGGATGCGCGTCGCCTTGAGGAGGGCCTCCCACTGCGCGTCCGGCAGGCCCCCCTCAGCCGGTGCGTGCTCCACGCGGGCGCCGTTGCCGGCAGTGGTTGCCTGGACTGCGGCCGGCTGAGGCCTGTACTGCGATGCGTCTGCCTCCGCGGCTGGTCGGGTGTAGCCGCCAGTCTGCGCGGGCGCAGCGGCGCGAGCGGGCGGAGTGGGCGCGGCGGCCGGCGGCTGCTGACGCGCGCGCTGCTGCGGCGCACGTGGCGCAGGCTCCGGCATGGGCGCCGCTTCCGATTGCGGTCGGGCTACCGGCGCCGGTTCCAGGCAGCACTCCAGCAGGGCCAGCTCCAGCGACAGGGTGGACGGCTCGTCCTGGCGGGGCGCAGCCTGCTCGAAGGCACGGAGCGCCCTGAGGACGCGTTCCGCGGTGGTGGCCTGCGAAATTTCGGTGAGCGCCTGCGCCGCCTCCGGCGAATGCTCCAGCAGCTCGCGTGCGCCTGCGCTTATCAGCAGCAGGCCGCGCAGGTAGTCCTGCACTTGCCGGTGGAAGCGTCTCAGGTCGAGGCCGCGCTCAGCCACGGAGCTGATGGCCATCAGACCCTCCTTCGCGTCGCCGCGCAGGACGTGACCGACGAGCGCCAGCGCTATCTCGTCGTCGCCCATGCCCAGCATCTCCCTGACGTGCGCAAGGCTTACGTCGGAGTCGTGCGAGACGACGAGCTGCTCAAGCAGGTTCTCGGCGTCGCGAAGGCTGCCGGCGGCGCTGCGAGCGAGCGCCTTCAGCGCCTGCGGCTCGGCGCGAATGCCTTCGCCCTCGCACAACTCGGCCAGGCGCGCCTCGATGTGCTCCTGCGAGAGGCGGTGGAAGTCGAACCGCTGGCACCGGGAGACCACTGTGGCGGGCACCTTGTGCGCCTCCGTGGTGGCCAGAATGAAGATGGCGTGGGCGGGCGGCTCCTCCAGCGTCTTGAGGAGCGCGTTGAAGGCAGGCTCGGTCAGCATGTGGACCTCGTCCACGATGTAGACCTTGAACGCGCCCTCGGCGGGCGTGAAGTGCACCTTCTCGCGCAGGCTGCGGATGTCGTCGATGCCGCGGTGGCTGGCGGCATCGATCTCGATCAGGTCCATCGACCTGCTCTCATTGATGGCGGAGCAGGTGCGGCAATCGTTGCACGGCTCGCCTTCACGTGGCTCCAGGCAGTTGACGGCCTTGGCCAGTATGCGGGCGGTGCTGGTCTTGCCCGTGCCCCTTGGCCCGCAGAACAGGTACGCGTGCGCCATCCGGCCCTGCATGACCGCCTGCCGCAGCGTGCGGGTCACGTGCTCCTGGCCCTTGACGTCCACCAGAAGGCGGGGACGCCACTTGCGATAGAATACCTGGGTCAACTTCCTGTCCTGTTCCTGTTACATGTTCACGCGGGCCAGCACGTTGTCCTGCACGGCCCACATGCGCTGCTTTTCGCAGTCGTCCGCGTGATCGTAGCCGATGAGGTGCAGCACGCCGTGTACGACCAGCAGGGCCATCTCCGCCCTCACGAGCTTGCGGCTCTCCCTGGCCTGCTTCGCCGCCTGCGGGTACGAGATGACGACCTCACCCACGGGCGCGCTCGCATCCGGCGGCAGGCCATCGATGCTGCCGTTACCGACCGGAGCGTCGTCGTCCTCGCCGAGCCGCGACTCCCAGAGCGGGAAGGCCAGCACGTCGGTCGGCTCGTCCAGCCCTCGATAGTCACGGTTGAGGCCGTGCACCGTCTCGTCGTCGGCGATTACCAAGCTTATGCAGAGCGGCGACTCCTCGTCGCGAACGTCCAGGGCAAGCCCCACCACGTCTCGCAGCCAGGCCTTGGACAGCCTGCGCGAATACGGAGGAAACACCTGAACGTCAATGCTCCTGGAGGGGACTTGCACCACCGGGCTACCTCACAACCAAAATGCAGGTATCGACCGCGCCATCATATCATAGGGCAATTGAACGCTACAAGAAACGGTCGCTGTAGCGGCTGCCTCCATCGACTGGCGCGTCCGCGCAGGCTAGAATGGAGGGCAACACACCATCGCATGCGGCCAAGCGCCCGGAACCGGCGTCCGGCACGCGGAATTCATGGCGTTGAACCTTCCCGCGATCTCACTTCGAATCCGCTGCACCCGACTGCGGCTCGCCGCTAGCTGGCCTGCGCTGTTGCTGCTGGCCGCGCTTCCCGCCGTTGCGGGCTGCGAGACTGCCCCCATGCCGGAAGTCGCAGTCGACGAGGAGGCCCCACCGGACTGGATACAGGCCAGGCTGGAGGCCATCAAGGCCATCTACAGCCTCACGCCCGAGGGTGAGCGGTTCCTGGAGGAGCACGACCTTCGCTGGATGCGCGGCGAGCCGGGCTGGTTCGGCAGCTTCGGCTACGGCCGCTGGACGGGTGTTGGTGAGTCGCGCCTGGGGCCAATCATGCACGAGCTGGGGCATGCCTACTGGGGCGCGTTCGAGGTGACGGGCCGCGACGACCTGAGCTGGGACGACCAGGACAGCCGCCACGAGTCAAGCGCCATCCTGCAACTCCACGCCGACCTGATCGCCTTCATGGCGCAGCCTCCCGACCGGTACGAGCCTCTCCGCGAGCGGCTGCGCAATCTGCCCGACGTACAGCTGGGCGACGAATCTGGACTGCTCCACTTCGGGGAGGCCGACCTGGTGCACACCACGGGAGGCAACCTCCACCTGCTGCCGCCCATCCTGCACAAGTACTTCGACGGCTACCTGAGGGAAGGCGAGTTCGACTCGTGGTTTGAGGCACTGGAGTGGTACCAGGGCCTCTCGCACGAGGACTCACGCGCGGCGGCCGTCTACTTCGGCCTCGACCACCTGGACTTCGACCTGTACGGCGATCTGGAGCCGGCCGAGGATTCGTCGCTACCTGAGGGAATCGCCGCGCTGGTTGGGCGCGAGGAGAGGCAGCGCCTGGAGGACTTCGCTGTCCAGTTTGATATCGTCACTGGCTTGGAGGAGCGGGATGGCAGGCGCATTGCGCTGGAGATGCAGTTTCTCCGCGGCTACCTTGAGGACAAGCTAGCGCTCCGCAAGAGCTACCCGGACGCCCTGTCCAGCATCGCGGACGCGGCGCCGGCAGCGGCCGACCTGGAGCTGGTGCTGGATGCCTTCGCAGAGCTGGAAGGCAAGCCGGTCGACGAGCGAGCCGACCTGCTCGGCCCGCGCATGGAGGAGCCGATCTTCTCGGTGTTCTGGCCGCTTGTGGGCCGCGAAACGCTGATGGAGCTCCACGCACGCGGCATCCCACCGCAGGACACTGAGTCCGCAGAGCGCACGACGGACGCACAGGTCGAGAGGCTGGCGATTGCCGCAGACGCCGCGGTTGCCATCCTCCAGCGCGCCCGCGACGACCTGAACGTCGGCGTGCGTGATCTGGAGGCGCTGCTCCGCGACGTTCTGGAGCGCAACGACCGCGATGCAGGCCTCGTCCTGGAGCTGGCGCTGGCCGCGGACCCGGAGCTTGCGAAGGATGTGGTGGTGCACCTTGACCATGCTCTCGTGCGTGAGCTTCTGGCGGAGGAGCCGGGCATTCTGCGGCAGCTACTGGAGCCGGAACGGCTTCTGCCGCTCCTCGGCATCACGGCGGACGCGGACGCCGACGACCTGGCGAGCGGCATCCAAGAGCTGATGCAGGCCGCGTCCGGCAACTACCGCACGGACCGGCCGTACCTTTCGACTGTGTACGAGCTGGTTGCGGAGCGAGGCCGGTCCAGGCCGGACGAGGCGCTGGACGTCATGATCGAGTCGGGCCTCTTCCTAGAGGTTATGCTCAGGGAGCGCCCCCGCGAGACAATCGCCATCCTGGCCTCAGACCATGAGAAGGCGGCGGCGCTCATAGCCGGAACGACGGGACACGGCAGGACGCCACAGGGCATGATACACGCCGTCATCTTCGAGGAGCCTGCGCTGGCGGCCCGGCTGGTCGACGTGTTGGAGCCGATGCACCCGGAGGCGGCCCGCGAGGCGCTGGTGCAGTTCGCTTACGACTCGCACCGCAAGGCGTCGCTGCCGTCGCTGAGGGTCTCGCCGGAGAACGACGGCGCGTTCATCCTGGCGCTTGCCGACCTGCAGGGCGACCACCGCGTGTCGGAGTCGATGGCGGAAGCCATCGCGTCTTACGAAGTGTTCGTGGCGGATGGGACTGCGCCGCCGGACTTCCTCGATGCGTACGCGGCCACGCTGGAGGAGGCAGCGGCCTCGCAGGCCGACGCGGCGGACAGCGAGCGGCTGCGGCGCATAGCGCGGGAGGCGTTCGCGCTGGCAGGGGAGGGGTAGGGCGTGGTGCAGTGGGATTACGGAGACGACGGGTCGCGATAGCGCAGGCAGTGGGGTTGAAGTTGGCTGCAAACGCCGAGCCGCGAGACGACGGGAACTGTACCTTGGTCCTGGGCTACGGCGTGGCGCCCAACTCCGGCTCCTCTATAACTATCTCCTCCCCAAAATCCGAGTACTCGATTGTCATTGAGCTGTTCAGGATTAACTGATTGTCCTCGATAACTCCCTCGGCAGATATCTTTCTGACGAGGGAGTCTTCAACCCCCACCCAGAAGACCACTCGGTGTGGGAATTCGGGGCTGCCCGTGGAACCGATACGGTGATCGCCGGAGGCTCGCAGAAATACGTGATACGGAAGCGTCCCTGAGATTCGATAAACTTCAACGCCGTTCAGCCGCTCTATTCCATCAATGGATGGGTTCTGCAGATCGGCAATGGCTCTAACCTTGATGGGATACAGGGGATCCGGAAAGTAGATTGCAGTCGCAATTTCCCACTCTCCCGTGCGAGGATTGGATCTATAGGCAAAAGCGCCGATGACTATGGACAAATCATCGTGCTCGCTGAACGCGTCATACAACGCGCCGTACCAAGTCTTGTGTATCCGTTCTCGGTCAGGTGCTTGAAAGTCGATAGCCACTCTCCTACACGCCGAGAAGCCGCTGTCGGTTTCATCATCCACCACCGCCAAGTGCAGCTCGACACGGTAGGAAGCCATTGCACTCATGGCGGTGTGGGCCGCACCGAGGATATCCTTGGGCAACTGTGACCCGGCGGCAGGTGCCAGATCCGGGGATGGCGCGGGTATCGGGACGGTCTCGCACGGTTCTACCGCGGCTTCCGGTGTGGGCACGGCAACCGGTTGCATCACAGTAGAATCTATGGACTCCAGGGTGTTGAGCGGAGCTACTTCCACCCTGCCTCCGCCGACTTCGACTAGTCCTATACCTCCCAGGAAGATGACCCGGCCATCGGGCGCCAGGGTTGCCGAATGGTCCGAGCGCCCCTCGGCCAGGTTTGGTCCCGGCGACCACGAATTGGACTTGGGGTCGTAGATTGCCGTTGTCGTGTAGTAGATGGCTCTTGGTTCCGTGAAGTCAACTACTCTGGGGTCATCCCCGCCCGCCATGAGGACACGGCCGTCCCGCAGCAGGGTCATGGAGGCGGAAGACCGCGCCCCTGTGTTCCCAAGCGTAGCCGTCCACGTGTCCGTGCCCGGATCATACACCTTGGCATCAGGAAAGACCTCCCTAATCCGATTACCATAATACTCCCTGCCGTCCGGCAGACTTACGTATGTCAGTAGATCTCCAGAGTATCCGTAACCGGTAGCATTGGAGAAATTCAGAACCCCTGCTACCAATATCCTGCCGTCGGAGAGTTGGACGGCTCCCGTCGGAAGGTAGTAGGGGTCGGCGCTGTCGACGACGGTCCATGTATCGGAATCGGGGTCATAGAACTGCGCATAAACCGGCGAATCGCTCGAGGCCTTACTCTCCCCTGATATCGCCAGCACCTGCCCATCATTCAGCAAGAACAACCACAGATCCTCGGACGCAGCGCTCATGGGAGCCGCCTGCTGCCATGTGTTGGAGGCCGGATCAAAGATGTCCACTTTCTTTGTCGGCTCAGGAGAGAAGGCCGATGACTCATCATTTAGGTCGATCCCTCCGGCCACCATCACTCGGCCGTCCCCCAGCAGGATCATCCGGGGGAAGATTCTTGCAGTCGGAGGGTCTGCGAGACGACTCCAGGAGAGATCAGAGGCATTAAGCCGGTACGCCGCTCCTTTTGCCTGCTCATCTGTGCTATCCTCACCAACCCCTACGGAGAGCACTGAGCCGTCCCGCAGCTTCAAAACCCCGTTTAGGAAGCTCCTCCGAGCTTCCGATGGGACAGCTGACCACTGGCCTGTCCCAGGATCGTAGACGTCGATCGTATCCAGAGGGAAGGGAACGATGAAATTGTTGTTGGCTATGCCCGTGAATCCACCGCTTACCAGGATGAGGCCGTTGTCCAGCAGCAGAACCTGGTGGGAGAAGCGCGGAACTGTTCCGGGGATAGGGGTCGGAAGGGGCGTTGGCGTGGCCGTGGGCGTTGAAACGGGAGCTTGTGGAGTGGGGGGCGGCGCCGGCGTCGCTGTGGGTGTTGCCGTGGGAGCCGGTCGAGTTGGTGACGGCGCCGGCATCGCTGTGGGTGTTGACGTAGGGGCCAGCGACGTGGGTGACGGCACTGGAGTAAAGGTGGGAGTGTGTGGTGGAGGTTGTGTCGGCGTAGGCGTGATAGTGGGTGACGGGGCAGCCTCGCATGCCGCCAGCAAAGCAACGGCCATCACTGAAGCGAGCCCAACGGCTCGCATTCCTCGGGGTGCCCTCCGTAAGAGAGCCCGTGCGCCGGAGAGGGTCATCCTTGTGCCATTCTCCTCGCAGCCCTAGACATTAACAAAGAGGGTCTCGTTAAGTTTGATATTCACTAGAACTCCAGCAGAGGGGTATGAGTAGGCGAAAGTGGCGACGGGGCGGGTGGAGAACAGGGGTTAGACGGCTCTACTCAGCTTCCCGCACAGTCAGCGCCGTGTTGGCCTGCACGTCCTGTAGGAGCGTCACATTGCCGCTGGGCCACACCACCTCGATCTCGTCAACCGTAGAGATGCTCCCCAGCCCGCAGATGATGTCCCGGCCGTTGCCGCCCAGGTAGCCGGAGCCGCCGCGGACCTCCGCAATCTGGTCCCACTCGCTCGTGCGGAAGGTGACGCGGGCGCCGATGCCGTCGCGGTTGGTTGCTGTACCCTCCAGGTGAAGCATCACCCAGTTGTTGCGACCGGCCAGCTCGTTGCGATAGAGGGCGTTCTTGCCGTCGGCGTTGACCACGTAGAAGTCGACCGCGCCGTCGCCGTCGAAGTCCGCGACCGCGGTGCCGCGGCCCACGCCCGGGTTGCCGAAGCCCGCCATCACGCTAACGTCGGTGAAGGTGCCGTCGCGGTTGTTGTGGTACAGGATGTTGGGCTCCAGGCGCGCCTTGCCGCCTCCGCCGCCCTCCTCCTTGGGCACGCCGACCAGCCCGTTGGTGACGTATATGTCAAGGTAGCCGTCGTTGTCGTAGTCGACGAAACCGGTGGCCCAGCCCACGTTGAAGTCCGCCACGCCGGCGTCCTGGCCAATCTCCGTGAAGGTGCCGTCGCCGTTGTTGCGCCACAGGAAGTTCTCGTTGTAGTTGCTCCAGTAAATATCGAAGTAGCCGTCCTTGTCGAAGTCGCCAGCGTCGATGCCCATGCAGCTGCCGAGGATGAACATGCCAGCGTTCTCGGTTACGTCCGCGAACGTGCCGTCGCCCTCGTTGCGATAGAGCGGGCTGACGCCCTGGTCGTTGCACTCGATGAAGTCCTGGTCGCCGTCGTTGTCGTAGTCGAACCAGATTGACTCGAACGTCATGCCGGACTTCACGAGCTGGCCGCCGGCCCACCTGTAGCGCACCGGGCCGTGCTGGCCGCGGACTCCCGCCTGCTCTGCAACGTCCGTGAAGGTGCCGTCGCCGTTGTTGCGGTAGAGGACGTTGGGGTCGCCCGTGCCCTCTTCACCCTCGCCGTAGATGCCGAAGTTGGCGACGTACAGGTCAAGGAGGCCGTCCGCGTCGAAATCGACCCATGTTGCGCCTGAGCCGTGGGCCACGTTGTCCACGCCTGCGAGCGGGGCCACGTCCGTGAACGTGCCGTCGTTGTTGTTGCGGAAGAGGTAGTTCGGCTCGCTGGCCTTGTGGTCGATGGAGACGCCCTGGTCCTCGCTGTGGCAGACCACATAGAGGTCCTGATCGCCGTCGTTGTCGTAGTCGGCCCATGCGACGCCGTAGGAGTTGCACGGGGCGGTCACACCCGCCTCAGCAGCCACGTCCGTGAAGACGCCGTTGCCGTCGCTGCGATACAGGAAGTTGACGCCGTCGGTTGCGACGTACAGGTCCATGAGGCCGTCGCCGTTGTAGTCGCTCCACGATGCGCCCGGCCCGAAGCCGTTGCGGAAGTTCTGCGTGCCGCCGCCGGGCACACCGGCCGATTCGGTGATCTCGGTGAACCAGGGCATGGCCTGCATCACGAAGGGGTTGGGTGCGCTCTTGCGGCTGCCGTCGCTGACGATCAGACTCACCTCGTACTCGCCGGGCACATCGGGAATGAGACTCGTGGTCGAGAGGTCAAGGCTGGTGAGCTGTGCCATGCTGTCCTCGGGCGCCCTCGAGATCTGCCACTCGTAGGTCAGCGGGCTGCCGTCCGGGTGCAGGCTGGCGTCGCCGCTGAGATTGATGGCGTGGCCGGTGAGCACGGAGGAGTCGCCCTCCACGCTGGCCTCCGGCGGAGGGCTGCTGCAGCCCGCGAGCGCAACGGCGATGATGGCCATCGCCGCGGCAGTTGGCAGGACTATCCTTCGCATTCGCATACCGTCCTTCGCTGGCAATATGATACGCTCAGCGGGCCTCCGGCACAAGAGGAAGCGCCCCCAGACGGGGGCGCTTCCATTCACTCCAATCCGGTCTATCTCTGCCCGGCTACTCTACGAGCCAGACCCTGTCGGTGAGCCTCTGCTGGGAGTAGGTGCCCAAGTTGTAGTACCGGACCCCCTTCGCTTCCCACCTGTTCGGCCACGCCACGTTCATGATGCCCAGCGGCGTGTGCACTGCCGACTCGTAGAGGTACAGCTCCAGCTCTCTCACCAACTCTTCACCGCGGGCCCTGTCCTGTGTCACGTCCAACTCTTCGATCAGGACGTCCAGCTTGGCCCACTCGTCGGCCGGTATCGGGCCGTCGTTAGTCCACCCGGGGTTGTCCCGGCAGTCCTCTCGCCCGTGCCACTGGCTGTGGACCTTCCAGAGCCCGTCAATGGCGTGCTCGATGTAGGACTGCCCATAGGTGGGGCTAGCCTCGGACCGTATGGTATAGAGGCACTCGGTCTGGATGTTCCCGTAGCTGTCGACGTACTGCACGTCGAACTCCCAGTTCAGGTGCTTCTTGAAGAAGTCCAGGCCCCACAGGCTGACCTCTCGACGACTCAGAAGCTCTCTGACGTACTGGTCAGTCCTTGGCCTGACGCCGGGGCCGAACACCTCGTCAAGGATCCGGTTCGCCTCCGCCAGGTCTTCATCCTTTGTAGCAGGATTCATTCCGGGGAGTTGCTGGAACTCCTCAATCGGGATGCCCCAGCCGGCGTCCGAGTGCAGCACCAGGTAGGGGTCGCCCATCTTCACCGCACCGACCGTCGTGAACCTCAGCCAGTCCTCGCGGTCGAGTGCGAGCTGTACCGCATGCCGGACGTCCCAGTCGTCGAACGGCGGCCTCAGGTGGTTCAGCAGGAAGTGCTGCTGGTGGTTGTACCGGACTATCTGTAGCTCGATGACGTCCGAGTACTGGTCCTGCACCTGCTGCACCTGCGCCTTGGTGATGCCGCTGCTGCCGTGACCGGCCTGGTGAATCTTGCCGGTCAACAGCGCCGCGAACTTCGTGTTGTAGTCCTGGATGGCGAAGTTGTCCATCCCGTCGATGAACGGCGCTCCGGTCAGCCAGTAGTTCGGGTTCTTCCGGGACTTCATCACTGTCTGGGAGTTGGCAGACAGGGGGATGAACGGGCCGGTGCCCATGTTGATCATGTAGCCCTCAGGCACTGCCGTGGACTGAATGCCGGGATACTCCGCATCCATCCACTCGCGGTACTCCTTGTCCCAGACCGCTATGCCGGCTGCAAGCCAGCCCAGCGTCCCGTTCCTGACCCGGTCGAAGTGCATCACCGCCGTCTTGCCGTCAGGGCCGTCGGGGCAGTGCACATCTTCCAGGTGGCCCATGATGAACTCGCCGGTCTTGATGTAGCTGGCGCGTGTCTCGGGAGGTGGGTTAGCAAACCACTCGTGGCTGGCCTTGATGTCCTCGCACGCAAGCTCCGTGCCGTATCCGGGCGCTCCCTGGTCCTGCGCCCAGCCGGTCTCGTGGAACTGCACGTTGTCGCGCAGCACGAACGTGTACTCCAGGCCGTCCGCCGAGATCTCGAAGCTCTCGCACAGGTCGCAGATGGGCGCGTCCGTGATCGCGCCCCACGGGTCCATCATCATCAGGCTGTTGTGCGCAGCGAACTGCCAACGGCTGAACGCGCCGTACCCCAGCGTCGTCTGGAATCGCGATGCCGGCCTGGGTTCCGCCGTCTTGTAGATGCCGCCGTACTGCGGCTCGCCCCACTCAGGCTTGTAGCCGCGGTGGTCCAGCAGGAAGTTCACCCAGTCGTCCCGGTAGTCTGTGGTGGTATCCACTATCGGCGTGGCCGTGGGCGCGGTGGTTGCCGTCGCGCCCGGCACCGCCGTGGCATCCGGCGCAACGGTCGCATCCGGCGTGGTCACCTCTGTCGCTTCGGGTTCGGGCGTCGCCGTGGGCGGCGGTTGCGTGGCTGTCGGCGCAGGCGTGGCCGTTGGGTCATCCCCTCCGCACGCTAGCGCCACCGCTAACACAGTTGCGGCAAGCACCGCCATAAGAGACCTGACTCTGGGTGCATAACGCAAGCGCATACTCCACCTCCCATCGAATTGCCGCCATTTTAGCAAGCACAACGGAGATTGTCAATTAAGGCGCGCTCACAAATTATCATAACGCGAAGCCCATCCCCGCATACTCCTGACGAATGTCGTACTCTAATATGCCGGGCCAAACTCTTATCCGCCGTCAGGCTGGTGCGATAATCGCACGCTCCAGAGAGGCCTATGCCTGAGACTTGGGGACAGCCGGCCGTCTGGGCGTCTTCCGTGAAGCAGGAGGTGGCCTGGGTCACAAGACCGTTGGCGTGCCTTCGCGGTTGACACTTCCAGGCTCTTGATCTGTGCCCTCACCTCGGCCCGGCTATTCGACCAGCCAGATCCTGTCGTGGAGCCTCTGCTGCGAGTAGGTGCCCAGGTTGTAGTACCGGACGCCCTTCGCCTCTCTGCGGTTCGGCCACGCCACGTTCATGATGCCCAGCGGCGTGTGCACTGCCGACTCGTACAGGTACAGCTCCAGCTCTCTGGTGATCTCCTCGCCTCTCTCTCGGTCGAGGGTCACGTCAAGCTCTTCGATCAGGCCATCCAGTCTGGCCCACTCCTCCTCGGGTATCGGACCCTGGCCCGTCCATCCGGGATCGTCACGGCATATCTCACGGTCCTGCCACTGGCTGTGTATCTTCCAAAGCCCGTCTATGGCGTGCCCGATGTACGTCTGTCCGTAGGTTGGGTTCGCTTCGGCACGAATCGTGTACAGGCACTCCGACTGGATGTTGCCGTAGCTGTCGACGTACTGCACTTCGAACTCCCAGTTCAGGTGCTTCTTGAAGAAGTCCAGACCCCACAGGCTGACCTCTCGACGGTTCGGCAGCTCCCAGACGTACTGGTAAGTCCTGGGCCGGTTGCCGCTGCCAAACGCCTCGTCCAGCAGCCGGTTTGCCTCGGCTATGTCAGCGTCTTTGGTCGCAGGGTTCATCCCGGGGAACTGCTGGAACTCCTCTATCGGGATGCCCCAGCCGGAGTCCGAGTGCAGGACCAGGTAGGGGTCTCCCATGTTCACTTCACCTACTGTCGTGAAGTTCAGCCAGTCGTGGCGGTCGAGGGCCAGCTGCACTGCATGCCTCACGTTCCAGTCGTCGAACGGCGGCCTCAGGTGGTTCAGCAGGAAGTGCTGCTGGTGGTTGTACCGGACGATCTGCTGCTCAATGACGTCCGAGTGATGCTCCTGCACCTGCTGCACCTGCGCCTTGGTGATGCCCATGCTGCCATGGCCGGCCTGGTGTATCAACCCCGTAACCAGAGCAGCGAACTTCGTGTCGAAGTCCGGGATGACGTGGTTGTTCATCCCGTCGATGAAGGGAGCGCCTGTCAGCCAGTAGTTCGGGTTCTTCCGGGATTCCATCACAAGCTGCGGGTAGGCGGACAGTGGGATGAACGGGCCGGTACCCATGTTGATCATGTAGCCCTCTGGCACTGCCGTGGACTGGATGCCGGGATACTCCGCATCCATCCACTCGCGGTACTCCTTGTCCCAGATCGCGATTCCGGCTGCAAGCCAGCCCAGCGTCCCATTCCTCGCCCGGTCGAAGCGCATCACCGCAGTCTTGCCATCGGGGCCGTCCGGGCAGAGCACTATATCCAGATGACCCATGTAGAACTCGCCCAAGGTGATGTAAGTGTCGCGTGTCTCGGGAGGTGGATTGGCAAACCACTCGTGGCTCGCCTTGATGTCCTCGCAGGCAAGCTCTGTACCGAATCCGGGCGCGCCCTGATCCTTCGCCCAGCCGGTCTCGTGAAACTGCACGTCTTCACGCAGCTTGAACGTGTACGTGCGACCGTCTGCGGACACCTCGAAGCTCTTGCACAGGTCGCAGATTGGGGCGTCCCGGATGGCTCCCCACGGGTCCTGCATCAGCAACGAGTTGTGCGCCGCAAACTGCCATCGGCTGAGAGAGCTGTAGCCCAGCGCCGACTGAAACCTGGTTGCCGGCCTGGGGTCTGCAGTCTCGTAGATCCCGCCGTACTGCGGCTGCCCCCACTCCGGCTTGTAGCCCGGGTGGTTCAGCAGGAAGTTCAGCCAGTCGTCACGGTAGTCCAGGTCCTCTTGGGGGACTTCCGTGGCCGTGG
The DNA here is from genome assembly GCA_034421435.1 of Dehalococcoidia bacterium. GTDB lineage: Bacteria > Chloroflexota > Dehalococcoidia > Lucifugimonadales > UBA2985 > JAPPHY01. The sequence continues at coordinate 30,315 of DAOUKJ010000035.1, forward strand.
GTGCAACTGTGACGGTCGGCTCAGGTGTGTCCGTGGGCTCAAGGACTACTGCCGGTTCCGCATCTGTGGCTGTGGTCGTAGACGCTACCACTGCGGTCTCGCCCGGCTCCCGCGGTTCCACGGTCTCAGCGACATCCGACGGCACTGTAATCGTAGCCGTGGCTGTCGACGCGATTACCACCGTCACGCCCGGCTCGGGAGTATGCGTGGGCGTGGGAGCCGGCGTAGCCGCTCTTGTAGGAGCCGGGGTCTCCGCTCTCGTGGGCGCCGGAGTCTCCCCCGGCGTTGGCGCAACTGCGGCTGTCGGAGCCGGGAGGGTTGCCGGCGTTCGCACGGCAGTAGGCGGAATGTTGCACGCAAGCAGTGCCACAACAGTTGCGCATGCCAGCATCGCTATGACGGGCCATGCTCGAAGTGAGTGCCTCAGTCCCATACGGCGATCTCCATTGTGTTGCGTCAATTATATGAGATGCGAAGATACCAGTCCATCAACGCGCCTTCTGGCATCGTCGAAGTGTGTCACATTGCCTCCAGTGTGCGACGCATGTCGTACTCAACTCTGCCTGTGCTATCTCACTATCGCATCCTGCATTGGCGTCAGGACTCTCTGAACCAGCTTGTGCCCTGCGCGTGCTATGGGTTACTGCTGCCGCGAGGGTGACGGCGCGGCGTTCAGGCCCGCCGCCCAGCCTGCCCGTGGTGGATTCGGCTCTGCCGACGCGATATACTTCTCGTTCGAGGTGCAAGAGGCGACCCACGCGCACTAGGGGAGGCGTAGCGGGCCATGACGGCAGGCGGACACAGAGTCTATTCGGGCATGCGGCCCTCGGCACGGCCGGGTGATTTGCAGCACCGGCGCGGACCGGCGGGGGCCGCACTGTGACCGGCGAGGACGCGGCCTCCAAGCGTCTGTCGCGAAGCGGCCGCACCGCACTCGACGTGGCGCTGGAAGTATCGCGGGAGGCCGGCGAGATGCTGCTGTCCAGGCTCCACACCGACCTGGAGGTCTCCTACAAGGGCCGCGCCGACCTGGTAAGCGACGTCGACAAGCTGGTTGAACGGCACGTAATCGAGCGCCTGAGGTCGGAGTTCCCGGACGACGGCTTCCTGGCCGAGGAGTCGGCGGGCGTGGAAACCTCGTCGGGCTACACCTGGATCATCGACCCGCTGGACGGCACTCGCAACTACGTCCTGGGCATACCTTTCTTCTGCACGGTGCTTGCCATGGCGGAAGGCCCGGACGTGGCGCTTGGCCTGACGTTCGACCCGGTGCGCGGCGAGATGTTCCGCGCCGTGCGCGGTGGCGGTGCGTACCTCAACGACAGCCCGATAAGCGTTTCCGGCAAGACCGAGCTTGCGGAGGCCCTGCTCAGCTACGACCTGGGCACCGTGGACGAGAAGGCGGCAACCGCCATCGAGATGGTGCTGCACCTGTGGCCCAACATACAGGCCACGCGCATCATGGGTTCTGCGGCGCTGGGGCTGGCGTATGCCGCGTGCGGCAGGACGGACGTGTACTTCCATCACCACCTGTCGCCGTGGGACGTGGCGGCGGCGCTGGTCCTGGTGACGGAAGCGGGAGGCATCGTAACCGACAAGTACGAGAACCCTGGCTCGCTCTGCTCCGGGAGCGTCATCGTCGCTGGAAGAGAGCTGCACGCCGAATTCATGCGGGCGACCGACGGCCTCGCGTGGAGGCGGTAGCGCCTCGATGTACCTCAGGCCGACCGCCGCTCTGACTTTCGCATAGGATGACACCGGCCCAGCCTGGTGGTACACTCAGTTGCGTCCACCCTACACCCGCGTGGAGGTGCATAGTGCCAAAACTCATTCCGGTTCCAGACGAGCTCAGCAAACCCTTCTGGGACGCCGTCAATGACAAGAGGCTGATAGTCCAGCATTGCACTACCTGCGATACGCTCCAGTATCCGCCACGGCCCGACTGCCAGGACTGCGACGACGGCGAGCTGGTGTGGCAGGAGACCAGCGGTCGAGGCCATATCATGGCAAACATGGTGGTGGCGGATGGCAGGCTTGGCAGGACAAGGCCGGACCAGCCGTTCAACCTCGCCGTCATCTCGCTTGACGATGATCCCAGGATCAACTTCTTCTCCAACCTGCCCGGCGTGCCTCCCTACCAGGTGCCCATCGGCGCGGCAGTGGAGGTGACGTTCGAGGAGGTTGAGCCGGGCCAGCTCATCCACGAGTGGCGTCTGGTAGAGGAGTAGGCGAACCATCGCAGCACGAAATCCGTTCGTGGAGAGGTGACCATGACACAACAGAGCACCGGAGGCGCCGACTGGCGCAGAAACAGGTTGGGACTTGGCGTCTGGCCCCACCAGGGCAAGGTTGCGATTGCGGGCTGGGGGCAATCGCCTGTGGATCGCCGCTGGGACGGCGTGAGCATGGACAGGACGCTGGGAGCATTCGCCATACTGGCGATCAAGCGAGCCCTCGAGGACGCGGGCATCGGGCCGGAGGACGTGGACGGGCTGCTGTGCTGCCCGGAGAACATGGCGGGCAACCCCGGCCCAGCCGGCTCGTGGGGGCCGTACCGGCCATACTTACCGCCTCCGTACGACTCCGAGGACGGGCTGACCGTGGTCACCAACAACTGGATTCGAGGCCAGATGCCGGAGCTGATAAACATTCAGTACTCGCCCGACCACGTGCCCGCCATCGGCGACGGCATGGGGTTCGCAGCCCAGGCCTGCGCCGACGGGATGTACCAGGTCGGCGTGTATGTTTATACGGCCAACAACCTGGAGGGGAGATACCGCCAGGGCGGCGAGTTCGACAACGCTCACGTAAGCGGCAACCGACAGTGGGGCCAGCCCTGGGGCGACTACCAGGGACTGATGACTTCGACCAACGTGCCGATCCAGCAGTACTGCGCGCGTTACGGCGTGACCTGGGACGAGCTGCTCAGCCATTTCGTGATTAACCAGCACCGCAACGGCCTGCTGAAGAACCCCGACGAGTACGAGGTGTGGAGCTACTACTACCAGAACGGCCCATCCCAACTGACCACCGAGGACTACGTGAACTCCAGGCACATCTACTTCCCGCTCAAGATCTGGGACTGCGACCGGCCGGTGAACTCGGTGGGCGCGTTCGTCTTTACGACCGCGGAGCGGGCGGCAGACATGAGGCAGAAGCCGGTCTACGTGGCGAACCACAATCAGGGCAGCGGCGGGAGAGCGCGGAGCAGCCAAGAGACACTGGAGGATACGGAGAAGGCGAAGGAGTGGGTGGCTCGCCTGGTGTACGAGGGATCGGGCTGGTCGCCGAGCGACGTAGACATCTTCAACCCGTACGACGGGTTCTCCACGTTCATGCCGACCTCGCTGGAGGCGTTCCAGTGGCACGGCGTGCAGAAGGGAGACGCGGCGGACTTCCTGAGGGGCGACATCAGGGTCGAAGGCCCGCACCCGTTCTGCTCCGGCGGCGGCAACCTGGGCAACGGGCGCACCCGCACAGCGATGTACATCGACAGCATCCAGCAGCTCAGGGGCACGGCCGGGCCAAGGCAGGTGAGCATCAAGGACGGGCGGCCGCAGACGGCAATCTGCGCCTTCGCTCCCGGCAACAGCGCCGCCTACCTCTGCCTCACCAACGAGCTTCCGGGGTAATCGAGGCAATGCCCTACGCCGAGACAAACGGCATGAGTCTGTTCTACCACGTGGCCGGTGCGGAGGAAGCGCCGCCCGTGCTCCTGATCACGGGCCTGAGCGGCGATCATCGCCAGTGGGCCGGGTTAGTCTCCACGCTCGCCCCATCCTTTCGCGTGATCGCGTTTGACAACCGCGACAGCGGCCAGAGCAGCCGCGCCGATGCGCAGTACGCCATCCTTGACATGGCGCGCGACGCCGCGGGCCTGCTGGAGTCGCTGGGAATCGAACGCGCGCACGTGGTGGGCCACTCGATGGGCGGAGCCATTGCGCAGGAGCTGGCCATCTCGTTCCCGTCGGTCGTGGACAGGCTGGCGCTGCTTGGCACCTACGACGCGCCGGACCCCCGCGGCTCGGCTTTGTTGAGGGGGTTCGCATCACTGAGGCGGGAAATGCCCAGGGACGAGTACCTGCGCCTCACACTGCCGTGGTCATTCACCTACCATGAGTACGAGCAGCCCGACTTCATTGAGTGGCTGGTCCAAGCGGTCATGGACGACCCGCTGTACCAGGAGGCGGACGCCTACGAGCGGCAGATGGAGGCCACCATCGCATTCGACTCGCGCGAGCGCCTCCACCACATTTCATGCCCCACGCTGCTGGTGTTCGGCGAGGACGACGTGCTCACGCCGATGCGCTTTGCGCATGAGATGTCTAAGGGTATCGCGGGGTCGCGGCTGGTGACGCTGGAGGGGACTGGCCACGGCTTCATTTTCACGCGCGGCGGGGAGATCGCGGACGCTGTGCTTGGCTTCCTGAGTGAGGGCGCGTAGGCGGCAACCGTCGGGGCCCTCTGCTCCGCTCACCCTGAGCGCTGCCGAAGGGCGTGAGCGGGGCCTCAATGACGGAGGCGGCGGTTGAGGCCTCCACTCCCGTCATTTCGAGCGAAGCCGAGAAATCTAGAGCATTCGGCGTGGTTCACTGCCGGTCTGAGGACGAGTGTCTTAGATTCTTCGACTTCGCTGCGCTTCGCTCAGAATGACGGATGGGAACGCGGGCCGTCATGCCGTCTCTTGCCCGCTCATATGGTTCGACAGGCTCACCACGAGCGGGTTGGGGGCGGCTCACCGCGTAAGCGTGGCGTTTGTCCGCTCACCCAGAGCTTGTCGAAGGGCGTGAGCGGGAGACCGACAAGCGTGTTCATCCGCTCATGGTTCGACAGGCTCACCACGAGCGGGCTGAGTGCCCCCTACATCTTCTCCAGCAGCCAGCTCTTGAGCACGGGGTGAAGCGCGTCTCGACACTCCCGCAGGTTGTGGCCCGCGCCGGGGTAGAGGATCAGCCGCTTCGGCTCCCTGGCCCACTCGTTGATCAGGATTGAGCAGCGCGCGGGCAGACGGTCGTCGTCCTCGCCGTGCACGAGCAGCAGCGGTCTCGGGCTGACCAGATGCGCGTACCTCGCGCCGTGCGTCTGGCTCGCCAGCCCCGCTACGGTCGTCACCGCGTCGCTGAGCGGCGCCGCGGCGATGACCACGGCCCCGCCGAACGAGTGGCCCACCAGCGCAACGCGCTCGCAGCCCTGCGACCGCAGGAAGCTCACGCCGGCCAGCACGTCCATGATGGAGTGGTGAAGGACGTTGGCGTGCCTATAGTCCAGGCGCAGCGAGGATATGCCGTCCGCGATCAGCTCGTCGGAGAGGATTGAGTAGAGGCCTCCACCGCCGCTGAACCCGCCGTACGCACCGGAGACCCACACCACGCCTCGTTTGGCTGACGGGGCCTCGTGGTAGAGGCAACGGATGGGGCCGAGATTGGTCAGGACCTCGATGCCTGTGCCGCCCCGATCCTCCGGCGGCTGCCACGGGCGGAAGCCCTCGTATCGAATTTCGACGGGCGAACGCCCCAGGACAAGGCTCTCCCAGGTCCTGTCAAAGACCACGCTTCACTTTCCCCACGAAGCGCCCGATCCGCTCCAGCGCCTCTTCAATCTCCTCCGTCGCCACGGCATAGCAGCAGCGAACGTGTCCCTCGCCGCTGGGGCCGAATGCCGAGCCCGGCACAAGCGCGACGTGCTCCTCCATGAGCAGCCGCTCCGCGAACTCCACGGACGTCATGTCCAGGCTCTTGATGGATGGGAAGGTGTAGAACGCGCCCTGCGGCTCCAGGCAGGCGAGACCCATGCGGTTCAGTCCGCTCAGCATCAGGTGTCGGCGGCGGTCGTACTCCTCGCGGGCCTCCTCCACGGAGCCGTCGCCGGAGCGCAGTGCCTCTATGGCCGCCATCTGGCCCTGAATGGGCGCGCACATCATCGTGTACTGGTGCACTTTCATCATGGCCTCGATGATCTCCGGCTGGCTGCACGCGTAGCCCACGCGCCAGCCCGTCATTGCGTACGACTTCGAGAAGCCGCTCAGGTGCACAGTGCGCTCCGCCATGCCGGGCAGTGAGGCGAAGGTGGTGTGCTCGGCGCCGTACACCAGCCGCTCGTATATCTCGTCCGAAACCACGAACAGGCCGTGCCTCTTCGCGATGTCGGCGATGGCCTCAAGCTCCCCGCGGGGCATCACGGCGCCGGTCGGGTTGTTCGGGTAGCCGATGAGTATGGCCTTGGTCCTGGGCGTGACCCTGTCCTCGATGTCCTGCGGCCGGACGCGGAACCCGTTCTCCATGTGCGTGGGCACGGTCACGGCCACGCCGCCGGACAGGGTGACGCAGGGCACGTAGGAGACATAGGTTGGCTCCGGTACGATCACCTCATCGCCGGGGTCGAGCAGGGCGCGCATGGCGAGGTCGAGCGCCTGGCTCACTCCCACCGTCACCAGCACCTGGTTCTGCGGGCTGTACTCCAGCCCGGCGCGCCGGTTCATGTATCCGCTTATCTCCTGGCGAAGCTCCATCAGCCCGAAGTTGGAGGTGTACATCGTGTACCCATGCTCGATGGAGTATATGGCAGCCTCGCGAATGCGCCACGGCGTGACGAAGTCCGGCTCGCCCACGCCCAGCGAGATCACGTCGTCCATGGTGTAGAGCAGCTCGAAGAACTTCCGTATGCCGGAAGGCGAGAGCGCCCTTACGCGCTGGGAGATGGCCGGTGAGCCTGTGGTTGTCGGAGAATCGTTCTGCAAGGTATCACCTACGGGGTCATGGGTAGACGCCTGGCCGTTTCCTCACCTTCCAGGACCACGCCGTCCTCCTTGAAGCGCTTGAGCAGGAAGTGGGTCGTGGTGCCCTGCACCTCCTCCAGCGCAGCGAGCTTCATGGCTACGAAGCTGGCGATGTCCTGCATGGTGCGGCCGGCGAGCAGCACCGACAGGTCGTAGTCGCCGGACATGAGGTGCAGCGACCGCACCTCCGGGAATCGTGCGATGCGCTTGGCGACGCCGTCGAAGCCCACGTCGCGCTGTGGAGTCACGCGCAGCTCCACGAGCGCGAGCACCTCCTGCTCGCCCACGCGGTCCCAGTTGACCACGGCCTTGTACTTGACGATGGCGCGGTCGCGCTCCGCCGCGGCAATGACCTCCTGCACCTCCTCCGGCGAGCGCCCGGTCATCTCCGAGATCTCGTCCGGCGTGGCCTTGCCGTCCTGCTCAAGGATGGTGAGTATGCTCTTGGTATCCTCAGTCGTCACTTGATTGCGCCTCCGCGATTATCAGCAACTCGTGGGATCGCTTCACGTTGGTGATTGTGCCGCGATCCACGCGGTTCTTGCCTATGCGCGTCTCACCCTGTCCCAGCGTGTACTGCCACTCCACCTCAACTATCCGGCAGCCCAGGTACATCTGCCGGATGGCGGAGCAGTCGTTATAGGATAGCACAAAACCGCCCCGGTGCTCAGCCAGCAGGTCTCGGAGCAGCCCGTGGTCGAAGCCCCTGTGGTGGACGGGGAAGTTTCGCTGCGGGTAGATGCCCTTGAACATCCTGCTATCCCCGTCGAGGTAGTATGGCGGGTCGCAGTACAAGAAATCATCCCTATGCTGAGGAAGCACGTCCGCGAAGTCGCTCGCTTCCACACTCAGGCCCGGGCAATGGAAGGTGCGCACCTTATCCAGCAGGCGCTGGTAGCGCTGCGGCTCCTCGTAGATGCGGGACATCCAGCCCAGGAAGCCGGGGCCGTAGCTCAGGTTGTGGTTGAACCAGTAGTGCGCCGCGAGCTCAAGCGGGTCCTCAATCGGCTCAGTGCGGTCCCAGTGCGCCTTGAGCCGCTGCTTCACCGATGCGTACGTCTCCTTGTCCGGTTGCCAGCGGCCGATGCACTCAGCCAGCTCCTCCGGCGCGTTCAGCTGCACCTGCCAGTAGTTGGTGAGGATGTCGAACACGTCGTAGGCCGTCACGTCCATGCCCAGCTCATTGGCGCAGGCGATCTCCACCGACGCGCCGCCAACGAACGGCGACACCAGCCGGGTCAGGCCTGCGGGCAGCTGCTCGATGACGTGGCCGACCGCCAGGCTCTTGCCGCCACCGTATCGCAGGGGCAGGCCGCCGTACCGGCCGTAGCGGTACTTGCCGCGGCCTCTCAGGCTCGCGAGGAAGCGGTCGCGGGGTGAGGCTTCGGTTTGCTGCGTCGCGGTGTCCGTGCGCGTTGCGGTCACAGGTCCGGCCTCATGGTGTGCCACTCCGTCGCCTGCTCGTAGGCGTGGGCCGTGCGCAGGATCGTCTCCTCGCCCAGCGGACGGCCGATGATCTGCATGCCTACCGGCAGGCCGTCCACGAACCCCGCGGGCAGCGACAGCGCCGGCACGCCCGCGATGTTGATCGGGATGGTGCAGACGTCGCTGAGGTACATCTGCACGGGGTCCTCCACCTTGTCGCCCAGCCTGAACGCCACCGTCGGCGAGGTGGGCGTGACCAGCACGTCGAATCGCTCGAATGCGTCGCGGAACTCGCGGCTGATGAGCGTTCGCACCTTCTGCGCCTTGAGGTAGTAGGCGTCGTAATAGCCTGCCGAGAGGGCGTAGGTGCCGAGCATGATTCGCCGCTTGACCTCCGGCCCGAAGCCGTGCTGCTTGGTCGCCTCCATCGCCTCCCACATCCCGCCCGCCTCCTGCGCGGAGTAGCCGTACTTCACGCCGTCGTAGCGGGCCAGGTTGGCCGACGCCTCCGACGGCGCCAGTATGTAGTAGACCGCCAGCGCATAGGCCGTGTGGGGAAGCGACGTCTCCTCGACGATGGCGCCGAGGCTCTCCAGCTTTGCCAGCGCCGTCCGCAGCGTGTCCGCGACGGCCGGGTCGATGCCCTCCGCGTAGTACTCGCGCGGCACGCCCACGCGCAGGCCGCGCACGTCGCCGGTGAGTGCCGCGGTGTAGTCGGGCGGCTCCATCGGGATCGACGTGGAGTCGCGCGGGTCGCTGCCGGCAATCGCGCCGAGCACGATGGCGCAGTCGGTCACGTCCTTCGTCAGCGGGCCGATCTGGTCGAGCGAGCTTGCGAAGGCCACGAGGCCGTACCGGCTCACCAGCCCGTACGTGGGCTTGATGCCGACGATGCCGCACAGCGACGCCGGCTGCCGGATGCTGCCGCCCGTGTCCGAGCCGAGCGAGTAGACGCTCTCGCCTGAGGCGACCGCCGCGGCCGGCCCGCCGCTGCTGCCTCCGGGCACACGCCGCACGTCCCACGGGTTGCGCGTGGGGAAGAACGCCGAGTTCTCGGTGGAGGAGCCCATCGCAAACTCGTCCATGTTGCCCTTGCCCACCATCACGGCGAGGCCGTCGCGCAGCCGCTCGACCACGGTTGCGTCGTAGGGCGGCACGAACTGCTCCAGCATCCGAGACGAGCAGGTGGTGGCGATGCCGCGGGTGCACATGTTGTCCTTGATCTGCATCGGGATGCCGGCCAGCGGGCCAGCCTCGCCGCGAGCGATGGCGGCGTCGGCCGCGTCGGCCTGTTGCAGCGCCTCCTCCGGTGTGACGCTGACGAATGCGCCCACGCGCGGGTCGATGTCGCGGATGCGGTCCAGGTGAGCCTGGGTGAGCTCGCGGGCGGAGACCTCACGCCGGTCGAGGAGGCTGCGCGCCTCGCTGATGGTGAGGCTGTGGAGGGTGGAAGGCATCAGTCGAGGACCGCCTTCACCCGGAAGAAGTCGTCCTCACGAAGCGGGGCATTGGCCAGGGTGTCGTCGGTGGGCATGGGCGGGGCGGTGTCGTCGTCGCGCATCACGTTCTGAAGCTCGACGGAGTGACCGGTGGGCGGCACGTCGGTGGTGTCGACCTCCTGGAGCACGCGGAAGTTGGCCAGGATGTCGGAGAGCTGGTTGCGGAGGCGTTCGACCTCCTGCTCGTCCAGACCCATGCGGTACAGCAGGGCGATGTGCCTGACCTCTTCCGGGGTGAGCCTTGGGGCGTCCATGCGGGCCTCTTGCGGTGAGTTTGGGCAAGTGTAGCAAAGAGGGCAGGGAGGGGCAAGTTGGCGACTTTCGGTTGTAGTCAGCGGGCGAATCTTCCCGCTCATGGTGAGCCTGTCGAACCATATGAGTGGGAAGATTGAGGAGACCGACCCGCTCCGCTCACGCCCTTCGACCTCGCTCAGGGTGAGCGGAAACGAGGAACCCCCACCTTCATGACCAGACGCTGACTTGGCTGTCCTGCATAGCATATAGGCCCTGTACCAGGTCCGCTTGACTCTCGTTCGCGCGGTGTGTAACATCATTACACACTTCAGACAGTGCAGGTGAATCGACAACATGGCCAGGGTTCAGTTGGTAATGCCGGACGATGATAGAGAGCTTTTTGTTGACCAGGCGCGACGTGAAGGTATGTCCCTCAGCGCGTGGCTGCGGATGGCCGCCCGTAAGCACCTGGAATCCAGCCGGAGCGTCAAGCGTTTCGAGTCACCGGAGGACGTTCGGGCGTTCTTCCGCAGGTGCGACGAGCTGGATGGGCCGGAGGCCGAGCCGGACTGGAGCGAGCACCTGCGTGTGATAGATGAGTCACGCTCAAGGGGAGTGTCTCGTACGTGATATTCGTAGACACAAACGTCTTCATGTACGCCGTGGGACGGCCGCACGCGCTCAGAGCGCCGGCTCAGGAGTTCTTCGTTGACGCCAACCGGAGAGGCGAACCGCTGTGCACTTCTGCGGAGGTCCTGCAGGAGCTGGCATACGCTTACCTGCCCGCGGGACGGCTGCAGGCGTTCGATGCGACGCAGGAGCTGATGGCGAGCGCGGCAGTCGAGGTGTGGCCGCTGGAGGAAGCGGACGTGACCCTGGCCCGGCGTCTCCACGAGCAGTATCCCACCCTGCAAGCCCGGGACCTGTGTCACCTGGCAAGCTGCCGGAGGCGCGGCGTGCGGGAAATCATGACCTTTGACCAGACGTTCGCGGCCATATCCGGCAGTCCCACGGGATCGGAGCAGCCGGGTCAACCATAGGCTGAACGACCGCTTCGGGTGTGAGCCTTGGGGGTTTAAGTTGGGCTGCCTCCGATTTACTTCCGAACGGATGTTGTGTACAATTGTTGCGCACTCCCCAGTTTCGTAGGGAAGTATCGTTATGCCTGTCCAAACTGAACCCAGCGCCAACAACGCCACTGGCGATCTTCTCCAGACCATGCTGCCCCGCAGCAGCGTGCGCTCCGAGAACACGCAGGCCATTGCCAATCTGCCTTTGCTGCGGCCTGACATCCTCATCACTGCGCCCGGCCGCGCGCCAGTCGTGGTCGAGGCGGAGTTCATGCCGGCCGCCACCGTCGAGCCGGAAGCCAAGGAGCGCCTTGGGCTGGAGGTCGCGGCCAACGGTCGCACCATCGAAGCCGCCATTGCCCTGCGGTACCCGGAGGACGTTCGCCAAGCCGCCGACCTCCGCGCCGCCGTGTCCTCGGCGCGCCTGTCTTACTGCGTCTTCACGGGGAACGCGGACGATCCCCAGCGCTTCCCGGAGTCCGGCTGGCTGGACGGCAGCCTTGATGACCTGGCGGACATGGTGCGCCTGGTGTCCGTGCCGCAGAGCGCCGTGGACCGGGCGGCCAACGCGCTGCAGGAGGGCATCGACGGCGCGGCAAGGCTGCTGGACGAGCTGAACGAGACACGCGGCGGCGTCACCGCTGCCATCGCACGGCTGCTCGGCATGTCCAACGTGCCGCAGACTCGCCGCATGGCCTGCGCCATCATCGCCAACGCCCTGGTGTTCCACGAGCGCATCGCCGGCATGCACGAGGGCGTCAAGCCACTGGCCGTGGTCTGCGGCGACGGCGTGGACAACCCGCAGGGCGAGGTGCTGGCAGCCTGGGACGACATTCTGACCAATATCAACTACTATGCCATCTTTGCCATTGCCAAGGACATCCTGGAGCAGCTGCCCTCCGCGGACGCCGCGAGCATCCTGCGGCGGCTGCGGAACACGGCGCAGTCGGTGAATGCGACGGGCGTGGACAACGCCCACGACCTGACCGGTCGCATCTTCCAGCGCCTCATCGCCGACCGCAAGTACCTGGCAACCTTCTACACTCTGCCCGCGTCGGCGGCGCTGCTGGCGCGGCTGGCCGTCGCCAAGATGGAGGGCGTGGACTGGTCGGACGCGGAGGCCATCGGCAGGCTGCGCATCGGGGACTTCGCGTGCGGGACCGGCGCGCTGCTCTCGGCGGTGTACGAGCAGATCGCTGCCCGCCACGAGCGCGCCAGCGGCGATCCCGCCGCGCTGCACAAAGTGATGATGGAGGAGGTGCTCTACGGCTGCGACGTCATGCCCTCCGCCGTCCACATCACCGGCTCGACCCTCTCCGGCGTGGAGCCGTCTGTCCTCTTCAACAGCTCTCACCTGTACACCATGCCCTACGGACGTATGGCCGACGGCAGCGTGATGATAGGCTCACTGGAGCTTCTCCAGCGCTCCGACGTGCTGACACTGTTCAACACCAGCGACCCGGCCATGCGCACCGGCAGCGCGGGCGAGGAGACGGCCGCCCAGATACGCGCCGAGGTGCCAGACGATTCCTATGACCTGGTGATTATGAATCCGCCGTTTACAAGGCCAGGCTCCGATTGGGAGGGCAGCGAGAGAAACGAGGATTATATCAAGCACTTCAGGGGATTGAGCACCGGGCTAGTTACGCAGTTGGAGATGTCCAAGGTCTTGAGTCGCTACACGAGAGATACTTGCTATCACGGCTACGCAGGAATTGCTTCCGCTTTTGCAGCATTGGCTCACAAGAAACTGAAGCGCGGCGGCGTCCTGGCTCTGGTACTCCCACTGTCCATTGCCAACGGTCTGTCGTGGCAGGGCTTTAGAGAGATGCTTGACCGTGGGTATACGGACTTTTCGGTCTTGAGTATCTCAGCTAACGGACGGGATATGTCCTTCTCGTCCGATACGGGCATGGCAGAATGCTTGGTCATTGCCCGTAGACTCAATACAGATGAAGAGCCCAACAGCCGGGCGCGGTTCACTTCTCTACGGCGCAGACCGAGGGGCTTCGCCCATTCAAGCTCACTAGCTGCAAGTCTAATGGAAGGTAGCCACGTGAGGCAGATAGAGGACGGACCATTTGGAGGCACGCCAGTGCAGTTGGGGGAGGAGTTGGCTGGCGAGATCATAACTGTGCCCCCGGGAGCCGGTGGGGAGAGTTGGGGAGCGGTTCGCCTGTCTGATTGCTCCCTAGCTCAAACCGCCTACGCCCTATCCAAATCCAAGCTGTGGCTTCCCGGAGCAGCCGCGTCTTTGGAACTGAAAGTAGCTGGCCTAAGCACCGTGGGAAGAAGGGGTTTGTATCATATAAACATAGCTGGTTCTTCAGGGCCATTCGACAAAGCGGCTCCAAGCACTACTGCCACGTATCCTGCTCTTTGGAATCACCATGCCAAACGGGAAACGCGCATAGTAGTGTCGCCAGATACGCAGCTGCTTGCCAGACAGGGTCTGGAGTCAAAAGCCTCTGATGTTTGGGCAACGGCTAGCCGGACACACCTCAACCTCGATTTTACCTTTGGCTCTCAAGCTCTCGCGGTCGCGTTCACCGATAGAGAGTCCATAGGCGGCAGAGTGTGGCCCAACGTGATCTTCTCCGATAAGAGGCATGAATTTGCCTTCTCAGTATGGGGCAACTCTACTCTTGGCCTTCTGTCACATTGGTGGCACTCCAATAGACAGCAATCTAGTAAGGCGGGCATCACAATCAGTACCGCGGATTCCCTCCCCGTGCTGGACTTCCGCGCCCTCACGGATGAGCAGCTGCGCACGGCTGAGGCCATCTTCAACGAGTTCCGAGACAAGGAGCTGAAGCCGGCATACCTCGCGGACGCCGACCCCAACCGCGCGCTGCTGGACCGGCGCGTGGTGTGTGACCTGCTCGGCTTCGATGAAGCCACCTACGAGGGCGTGCGGCGGCTGTCGGCGAAGTGGTGTGCGGAGCCGTCGGTGCACGGCGGCAAGGCGCGGCCGCGCGGCGCGGCGTTGGTGGTGTGAGGGGCAAGAGAGCGATGACCAGCAGTTATCCGCAGGGCATGTCTTCCCGAGAATCCAGGGGAGCGGGCAACAAGTTGTTCGTCGAAATTCAGCGCACCCTCGACGACTATACTGGTCGTTGCCTGTTCGTAGTAGACGACATCGGAACCCTTTGCAACGAACCTGTAACCAATAACTGTCACATAGTCTCAGAATCGGCAGTCTTGCATAAGCTGAGGGAGCACAATCGGCAAGAGGTTCTTGTGCTAGGTTGGGGTGTCAGCAGGTGGAGGGAATTACTGTTCTCCGATGACCCAGAGGAACGGGCAAAGGACCCGGCCACATTCGTACCATCCAAGAAGATAACACACGACGCGTGCGTAGGCTGGTTTGCGTGCAAGGTCAAGGCCCATGATGACAAATTCCAGTGTATTGACGTTGCTGAACTGGACTTTGAAGACCCGCTAGTGTGCTTCTTGTCTGTCTACCGCCTCGCGCTCTACAGGGCTGACCAGTACGCCCAAGCTCTAGAATTCTACGCGCAATGGAACGAAGCTGCCTTGAGTAGCCCGCTCTCTGAAGGCATCCCATGGTGGCTTCAGCAAAAGGACCAGCTAGACAAAGAGCTTCGGGAAGCTGAAGAACAAGTAGGCCTACTCGGGAAGAATTGGCATGCACACGAGACTGGCGGTGAATTTGATGCTGACCTTGTATCGGTGGCAGGAGTCTTGAGCTTTAGGTCGAAGTTGACGCTTGCTGGAGGTGTATTCTTTCTCAGACATACACTCGTATTTGTATTCCCAGCGGGAGGTGACTGGCACAGGTTGGCGGTCCTTTACTTCACTAGAGACTCTGAGTCAGCCAAGAGGGAAATCGATAAACTAATTCTTGTTACAGAAGGCTCAAAAAAGCTCCACAACTACGGCGTAATCGTCACCAAAGAACTGATGACAAACGGATGGGGAGATTTGGCCGCGTCGCAAAGATCCTACAACGAGCTAACCCCAAAAGACCGCTCAACAATTAATGGTCTAGTGGCTCGGCATGTTAAGCCCGGTGCCTCATCGAGAACCACCCGTCGACAACTTCAGAGGGGACATCGTCCACCACCCGAGAGAGGCTACCAGAAGCTACGTGCAAAGTGGCGGTAGCGCATGCTCCTTCCCCCACGCGCCCGCCATCCGCTAGAATGTGGGCGCGGATACCGCAATCAGGAGCACACGTCATGGGAACCTTCACCTACCCGCTGCGCATAACCGTCATGGACGGCGAGCGCAGCGTGGACATCGAGGCCACGGTTGACACCGGCGCGCTGTACACGATGCTGCCCGCTCGCACGCTGCGCGAGCTTGGCGTGGAGCGGGCCGGTAGTCGCAGATTCCTCATTGGAGACGGCCGCCGAATACAGATGGACATCGGATATGCGTGGGCGACGATTGACGGGGAAAGGGCGCCGACCATCGTGGCTTTCGGAGAGGACAACGCTCCGCCCGTGCTCGGAAGGTACACGTTGGATGGCCTGGGGCTGGCCGTCGATCCCGCCTCGCAACAGCTGGTGCCCGCCACGCTGATGATGCTGAATGTGTAGGTCTGCCCGCTCAAATGGTTCGACAAGCTCACCATGAGCGGGGGGAGTGGCGGCCCGCTCACCCTGAGCCACGTCGAAGGGCGTGAGCGGGCATAAACGCACGGCAGACTCCCCCTCCCCCCTGGATTCCCGCGTTCGCGAGAATGACGGATACGTGATGCCCGCGGGTGTATACTAGGTGCTGCCTGTTCAGGGCACTCTGGTACCGGCAAGATGGCGAGGAATGAAATCGTCGAGTCCGAATCTGGCGATCGCGGCCGCTCTTGGGCTCTGTTTGGCGTTGCTGGCGTCCACCCCGGAGCCCGCGCCGGTCGCCACTGAGCCTCGACCTGCAGACCAGCCTGTCGCTCCGCAGCCTACCGACACTCCATCGCCTGCGGCTACGCCTCAGCCTGTCCCAACCCTCCAGCCGACGCCAACCCCGACGCCGGTTCCCGCGCCGGCTGCAACCATCACTCCCGCGCCTACCCCGACGCCGACTCCTGTCCCCACGCCCACGTCGACGCCTACCGCAGTCCCAACGGCCACGGCGGCTCCCACCCCGACCAAGGCTCCAACCCCCGTTCCTGTTCCCACTGCCACCCCCACCCCTCTTCCCACGCCAACGCCCACGCCCAATCCCAGAGACGTCCCCCTGCAAGACCTGTACACGCTGGAGTGGGGAGAGGCCGTAGACATCTGGTTTCCCATCGGCTCGCCGAGGCTCTCGGGAGTCTACTGCGC
>DAOUKJ010000036.1:0-35362 GCA_034421435.1 Dehalococcoidia bacterium
CCGTCGTATTGACCGCTAGTCCTGCCCAAAGTAGACTGGACGGCACTGGAGAACACCCTTGAACTACTCCTCCGAGCCCCGCGTCACCGGCCTCTTTCTGGTGCTGGCCGCCATTTTCGTGACCCTCCTCGTCACGTCCAACATCATCGCGGTGAAGCTCATCGACGTGTACGGCCGCATCCTGCCCGCGGCCATCATCCTCTTCCCGATGACGTACATCCTGGGCGACATCTTCACAGAGGTGTACGGCTTCCGCTTCGCCCGCCGCGTAATCTGGCTGGGCTTCATGTGCAACGCCGTGGCAGTTGCGGGCTTCTGGGTGGGCGGCGTCCTGCCCGCCGCATCATTCTGGGAGAGCCAGGACGCCTACGACGCAATTCTGGGTTACACGCCGCGGCTGCTCATGGCCTCCTTTGCCGGCTACCTTGTGGGTGAGTTTGCGAACTCCATGGTCCTTTCACGTCTCAAGGTGGCGACCGAGGGGCGAATGCTATGGACGCGCACCATAAGCTCAACGGTGGTGGGCCAGGGTCTCGACTCTGCGGTCTTCATCACGCTGGCCTTCATTGGCACGGTCACCAGCGGCAGCCTCGTGGAGCTTGTAATCACGGTGTGGGTCTTCAAGGTTGTGTATGAGGCCGCGGCCACGCCCCTCACCTACGCCGTGGTGGGATACGTGAAGCGCCGCGAGGGGGTGGATGCGTTCGACCGCGGAGCGTCTATGAATCCGCTCGCGTTCCTGCGGTAGCCTGTAGAAGGTGCAACTGTGGCATTCCAGGCAATACGGCGATTCGGGCGCAGATGGCGCAGGCTGGCGTTGCGCGCCGCCATGGTGGCCGCGGCGTTGTTCGCACTGACGCTGGTGCTTATGGTGGTCACGCCCCAGGGCCGCACGGCGGCCAAGACCGGCGGCTTCATCTTCCAGGTCCTGCCAGTTGTGCCGGTCAAACCGCTCACGTGGTTTACGAGCGGCCCAACACGGCATGAGGTGCTGTTCCCGCAGGCGTTGGGCGAGGGCTTGGCCGACGTGTACCGCCCCGCAGGCGACGGCCCCTATGCGGCGGTGCTGCTGTTCCTGGGCGTGAACCCCGCCGGCCGCGATGACGAGCGTGTGGTGAACCTGGCAGAGGGGCTGGCGCGTTCCGGCATGGTGGTCATGGTGCCTTGGTCGGAGTCCATGACGCAGTACAAGATCGACCCTGCGGAGGTGGACAACCTGGTCAACGCATTCCTGTACTTGCAGGACCGCGAGTACGTCGATCCGGAGCGCGTCGGCATGGGAGGGTTCTGCGTGGGCGCGTCGCTGGCCGCGGTGGCGGCGCAGGACGTCCGCATCCGGGACAACGTGAAGTTCGTGAACTTCTTCGGCGGTTACTACGATGCGCGCGACCTGATGGTGTCGGTGGCGAGCGGCTCGCGGTTCGACGAGGAATCGAGCCAGGAGTGGGAGCCCAGCGGCCAGACTGTCACGACATTTCGCAACCACCTGATCGACAGCGTGGAGAGCGCGGAGGAGCGCGACATGCTGACGCGGGTGTTCGTGCGAGGCGAGGAGCCACTGCCGGGCGAGGTGGACGCCCTGTCAGATGAGGCGGACGCGGCCTACCGGCTGATGGACGGCGTCACGGCGGAGGATGCAAGGATGCTGCTGGACCGGCTATCGCCCGAGTTCCAGGACGAGCTGGACAGGATGTCGCCAAGCCGCAACGTCGACAACCTCAAGGCCAGGGTGCTCATCATGCACGACACCGAAGACAACAACGTGCCCTCCGAGGAGTCGCGCCGCTTGACGGAGGCGCTGGAGGACACTGGCAACGTGCGCCACACGGAGTTCGTGTTCTTCCAGCACATGGACCCGGCGAGGGCAGTAAACCCGCTCACGTGGACGGTGGACGCGCTGAAGCTGTTCCTGCACATGTACAACGTGGTGCGCGTGTCCACGTAGAGGGCATCACTTCTCCAGCGCTTCCCTGAGGCGCCTGAGACCCGACTCCATCTCCCTGCCGAACACCTTGCGATCGATCAGCCAGAGCGTGGGTGGGAACAACATCTGCGGAGGCTTTGGGTCGAAGCGACGCTCCAGCAGGGTGTAAGTGAGGTTGGTGCCATCACTGCGAGGGCGCAGGGTGTAGGCCCATCGGAACGTGTTCTCCTGGCCCGCGCCTTCGCTGACGGTCTCCCACGCCAGACGCTGGTTCGGCTCAAGCTCCGTCACGGTGGAATTGTCCTCCACGCCTGCCCTGTGCGACAGCTTGCCGACGGACTTAAACCTTGAGCCGACGTCCAGCGGGCCATCCGTGAGCTTGTTGATCCGCTCAAGGCCAAAGCTGAGAGTACCTGACCACTCGACGTGCTTCTCCAGGTCCGTGAGGTACTCAAACACCCGCTCCACCGGCTGGCGAATGTAGATGCTCTTGCTAATCACTGGCATGTGCTTGCTCCAGTCCTGTACTCTGCCGGAATGCCAAGGCTACGCTAGCACACGGACGGCGGAGATTCAACAGCAAGAGCGGTTGGCTTCACTCCCCGCGCGCCTTTGACGACAGGGCCAGCGCAGCCGCCCGTCCGCTGCGCACTGCGCCCTCCATCGTGCCCGGCCAGTCGGTGTCCACCCACTCGCCTGCCAGGAACAGGTTTTCGATGGGCGTGGTGACGGGCAGCCGGAAGGCCGCCGCGCCCGGAACCGAGCGGAAGGTGGCCCTGGGCTGCCTCACGACCAGCAAACGCTCCACCCGCGCTTCCTGCGCCCGCGGGAAAACTCGCGCCATCTCCTCCAGGAACGTATCGCCAAGGCGCTGCCTGGGCACGTCCGCGTACTGCCACGCGCCGCTGAGCGAGATGCACACGTACTGCCCGGTCGACTCGCCGTCGCCCTGCATGCGCGTCTTGTTGAACACCCACTGGAGAGGACTGTCCACGAACCCTGCGAACTCGTCATCCATCACCGGCCGGTCGTACCAGACGTGCACGTTCACGATGGGCGAGTACGTCAGCCCGTCGGCGAGCGAGAAGAATCCGTTGTTGTTTAGGTCCGGCGGCAAAACGGACGCAAGGTCGTGGGAGGGCAGCGCCAGAACGTACCAGTCGCCTTCGACGCTGCCGCGGGAAGTGCGGACGCCGCAGACCCTGTCGCCGTCGATGGCCAGCTCCTGTACGCCCGCGCCCAGCACAACCTCGCCGCCGCGAGCCGAGAGGTAGGCGATCGCGCCGTCCGATACCAGCTCCGATAGGCCAACCTTCGAGTAGCCCATGCTGCCGCTCTCCCTGGACTGCAGCACTCCCTCCTGGAACACCTTCAGCCCCATGCTCGCGCTCACCTGCGACGCGTCGTCGTTGAGGGTGGGAAGCACCACCAGGTTCCAGAAGCGGTCTATGGCCTCATCCGACTGGTGGTGGCGCTTCAGCCACTCGGTGAAGGTCTCGTGCTCCAGCGTTGACGCGTCCCGCGTGCGGTTGGCGAGCCGGACGCGCAGGCCTCCGTAGAGCACGCGCAGCTTGTCCGTCCACGATAGGTGCGGGTAGGCGAGCAGCGAGGGCAGCATGTGGAGCGGAGCGGGCAGCGCCGCGCTGCGGAGCACGCCCCTTCGGCCTGCGCGGTCGAGCACGGGCACGGACAGCGTGTCCTGCAAGTGCGTGTTGCGGAGCGCGCCAAGGCTGCGCAGGAAATCGATGTAGAACGTGCAGCAGCCCAAGAAGACGTGCTGGCCGTTGTCCGTCTCCTGGCCGGTGTCGGGAGCCGGAAAGGAGAACGCCCGGCCGCCCAGGAACCGGCGCTTCTCCAGCAGCACCACCGGATGGCCGCGGTCGGCAAGGTGGCAGGCTGCGGCCATCCCGGCCAGCCCGCCTCCTATGACGACTACCTTTCCGCGCGCCTCGACAGAATCGCGTTCATCCATAGTTTTGCCAGCAGTCCCAGCTTCTCGGGAGTGCTGAGGCCAATCCTTTCGCCAAACACGTTGTACTCCGCGGCCTCAATGCGGTCAAGCAGACGGCTGTACAGGCTGTGGAGCATGGCCGGGCACATTCTTGAGCGCGGCGACAGCAGCGGCAGGAGGCGCTTGCCCCTTTCGAAGTAGTCGCGGGCGCGGTTCACCTGGAAGCGCATCATCTCCCTGAATCCGTCGCCTGTCCTCCGCAGCAGTATGTCCTCCTCGGAGCAGCCGAAGCGTTCCAGGTCCTCGGCTGGAATGTATAGCCGGTCACGCTCCAGGTCTTCGTCCACGTCGCGCAGGATGTTGGTGAGCTGCATGGCCAGGCCAAGGTCGATGGCGTGCTGCCGGGCGCACGGATTGGTGTAGCCGAAGATCTCGATGCAGATGAGGCCCACGGCGGAGGCCACCCGGTAGCAGTACTCGCTCAGCTCGTCGAAGGTGGCGTAGCGGAACTTGGTGATGTCCATCTCCACGCCGTTGATCACCTCGTCCAGGTACGTGCGCGGGATGTCGTAGCTGTTGATGGTGTCGTGCAGGGCAAGGTAGACCTGCCCCTCCGGCCTGCCTGCGCAGGTCTTTTCGAGGGCCTCGCGTTGCTGCTCCACGAGCTGCAGCTTGACGACAGGGTCGGGTTCGTCGTCCGTGGCGTCGTCGCAGAGGCGGCAGAATGCGTAGGTGGCGTATATGGCTCTGCGCTTGGCGGCGGGCAGCGTGATGAAGGCGTAGTAGAAGTTCTTCGCCCTCTCTTTGGTCAGCCTTTGGCAGTATTCGTAGGCCAGGTCAAGGTCAGTGGTCACCGGCTTCTCCGTATACCATACCCTGCGATAGCGCCTAGATTCTCCCCCGCAGCTTCATTCGAAGCACCGTGGTCGCTGCCAGCCGCGTGCGGGCGAGCTTGGACAGCGACGGCCTGCGGCCGAGCACGTCGTAGTCCTGGCGCTCGATGGCGTTCAGGATGTGCATGCCGCCCTCCGTGAACAGCGCGATGTCCAGCCGCACGATGCCCTCCACGGCGTCCACGAGATCGGCGCCCTCCCGGAAGAGGCCGCGGGCACGCTCCACCTCGAACCGCATCAGGTCGCGGAAGGCGCTGTCCGCCACGCCCTCGCGCAGCTGATCCTCCGTGCAGCCGAACCGCTCCATGTCCTCCAGCGGAATGTATATACGGCCCATCTCCAGGTCGCGGCGCACGTCCTGCCAGAAGTTGGTGAGCTGCAGGGCGGTGCAGGTGGCGTCGGCCATGCGCTGCCGCTCCTCGTCGCGGTAGCCGAACAGGTACAGGAACAGCCGCCCCACGGGGTTGGCGGAGTGGTCGCAGTAGAAGAGCAGGTCGTCGTACGATTGATGGCGCTGCGTCCTCTGGTCGATGCGGTTGGCCTCGACGAGCTTGAGGAACGGCTCCATCGGAATGTCGAAGCGCCTGATGGTGTCTGCAAGGGCCACGGCGATTGGGTGCGCGGGCGTCCCGTCGTAGGAGGCTCTCAGCTCCTCCTCCCACCGGTCGAGCAGCGCAAGGCGGTCGCCTGCCGCCTCATCGCCAAGGTCGTCCACGAAGCGGCAGAATGCGTAGACGGCGTAGACGTGGGGGCGCTTGTCGCGTGGCAGGAACCACGAGGCGACGGTGAAGTTCTCGTAGTGGGAGCGGGCAAGGGCGCCGCAGTATTCGTACGCCTCCTCCACGCTCCACCTGGTGCGTGACCCCGCTGTAAGCCCGTCCATGCTGGCCTCCGGTGCCGGGGCTGTGCGCTCGCCGGGGGTGTACCGGCGGCGTGCGTGGCTCATATCACAGGCTACCACAAGCCGCAGGCCCCATCAATACGCGGGCGCCTACCGGTCGCGGGTGAGCAGGAAGTGCACAAGCTCCCGCAGCGTGTCGCGGTTGCTCTCGGGGGTCCTGACGCCGCCAAGCGCGTCCTCCACCAAGGCCGCTTGCTGCTCCGCCAGGCTCTCCATGTACGCGGGCGCGCCGAGGCTCTCCAGCAGCTCTATCAGCGACGCCACGTCTGAGTCATCCACGTGCTCCTTGGCGTAGACCGACCGGATGTGCTCTCGCTCCACGCCACCGCCGTGCTCCATGCCGTACACGACGGGAAGCGAGTTCTTCTTCTGGCGCAGGTCGTTGCCGGCGGGCTTGCCGGTCTCATCCTCGCGGCCCCAGATGCCCAGGTAGTCGTCGCGTATCTGGAAGACCAGCCCGATGTGGCTGCCGCACCGGGCCATCGCGTCGACGGTGTCGTCGTCTCCGCCGCCTGCCAGCGCGCCCATGTACATGGAGCACCGGATGAGCGCGCCGGTCTTCAGCCCGATCATGCGCAGGTAGGCGGCGGTATCCACGTCCGTCCGCCCCTCGAAGTCGATGTCCAGGACCTGGCCTTCGATCATCTCCAGGCAGGCCTCGCTGAGGGCGCGGCTGCATGCCGCAGCGACCGGCGCCTCCAGCGTCTCAGTCATGAGCCGGCCCACTCCCAGGTCGGCGAGCACGCGCATGGCATTGCCGGCCTGCACGGCCTGCGGCTTGCCGTAGACCGCCCAGACCGTCGGACGGTGGTGGCGCTGCAGGTCGCCGTCCTGGATGTCGTCGTGGATGAGCGAGAAGTTGTGCACAAGCTCGATTGCGGCGGCCGCGGGTAGCGCCTGCTCCGGCGCGCCTCCCACAGCCTCGCAGGCGAACATGCAGAGCGACGGTCTCAGCCGCTTGCCCTGGCTCAGCGAAGTGGGGCGGCCAGTCTCGTCGACGCGGCCCATGTGGTAGCGGAGCATGACGCCGAGGTCCGAGTCATCCGTGCACAGCAGCTCGTCGATGGCACGCTCCACGCCGTCAAGGTACGAGCGGAGTATGGCGGGTGTGCCGTCGGACTGGCTGGGCTCGGTAGTCACGGTGGCCTTCTTCCGTGGTGCAGAGGCGCTGCGCTCAGCTCCGAGTCGGTGGTGGGAATGGAGCCTGAGAGGCGCCTTGCCGGGGATGCGGCCATGCTAGCAGAGGCCGATTTGCGGTGTCAATGACGGGCGCGCCGCGGGCCGCTTCTTGCCCGCTCATGGTGAGCCTGTCGAACCATTTGAGCGGGCGGGCTGTGGGCGCCCACAAGGGACGCCCCTACGGGGACATGGTCATGTCTTGCCCGCTCATGGTGAGCCTGTCGAACCATATGAGCGGGCCGTTGCAGGAGCATTGCCCTCGCTCATGCCCTTCGACAAGCTCAGCGTGAGCGGACGGCGCGCGCCGATGCCGTAGACGGCTAGATCGGCATGCGCATGGCCTGGAAAACCTCGATCTCACAGCCGTTGCCCCAGCCAAGGTGCGGGTGGCCCTCCAGCAGCGCGACCGCGGCCTCCATGTCGTCCGCCTGAAGCACGGAGTAGCCTATCACGTCGCTATCGCGAGGCGAGCTGCCGGACGGCGTCAGCCTCAGCCCGCCCATGAGCGCAGAGCCGGGGAAGGTCAGGCTATCGCCGCAGGCCTTGGCCCACTCTCCCCACGCCTTCATGCCGGCCTGCATGTCCTCCGCAGACATGCTCTGCGCCTGCTCTCTGACCGATTGCGGCGCGTAGTAGATAGCGACAAAGTTCCCCATTGTTCGTTCTCCTGTCTGTCCTCGCTAGCGTCGGCGCACTGTAGCACCATCGAGGGGGCAGGGCAATCGGCTCGCAGGAGGGCCTGCGGGCCATGCCCCTCGCTGCATTTGCTTGACATTCAACCCTGCCTACATTAGTATTTCACGCAAATGGACGCTCAGGTTCGCTCCCTCTGCTGCTGTAGGCCCTGACACGGGGGAACGCGCGTCTTCAAAGGCTACTAGTATCGCCCCCTCAGCTGCGCCCTGAGGGGCGACTTGTTTCAGGCGCAATCCCGCACCGCAGGCGGACTCCCAAGGAGGCATCATGAGCCAGGCAAGAATAAATGAAAAGGGCATCCTTCCCGTCCTGCAGGAAGAGCTGGACAATTTCGAGTCGGTGGTGGGCGAGTTCATCCAGGGCGACTGGGACCCGACCGCGTTCCAGGCCTTCCGCCTGCGCATGGGCGTCTACGGTCAGCGCCAGCCGGACGTGCACATGCTCAGGGTGAAGCTGCCGGTGGGTGAGGTCTTCGCCGAGCAGCTTGAGACGCTTGGAGCCATTGCCCGGGACTTCGCTCCCCTGAAGAAGGGCCACGTGACCACACGCGAGAACATGCAGTTCCACTTCGTGCCTCTCACGGAGGCGCATGAGGCGCTGAACGTGCTTGGCCAGACTGGCCTTTCGACCCGCGAGGCCTGCGGCAACACCGTGCGAAACGTCGCCGGCTGCCCGCTGTCCGGCGTCTGCCACGACGAGCCATTCGACGTCACGCCCTACGCCGGCGCGTACGCTCGCTACTTTCTACGCCATCCCGTTACGCAGTCCATGCCACGCAAGATCAAGACGGCATTCTCCGGCTGCGAAAGGGACTGCGCTATCACCAGCATCCATGACATCGGATTCATTCCGCGAGTGCGTGAGGTCGACGGGCAGGAGGAGCGAGGCTTCAAGATTGTGGTAGGCGGCGGCCTTTCCATCATGGCCCGCATTGCGCCCACGCTGTACGAGTTTGTGCCGGTAAGCGACTTCCTGCGAGTCTGCGAGGCGGTGCTGCGCGTGTTCGACGCATCGGACGAGCTGCGCAAGAACAGGATGAAGGCGCGCATCAAGTTCCTCGTCGACCGCGTGGGCATCGACGAGTTCCGCGTGATGGTTGAGAGCGAGCTCGAGAAGCCGTGGGCGCAGGAGCCCATCGATCCTACGCCGCTGCTATACCTTGACGACGAGGCGTCAGACGCGCCGGAAGCGGGTGCCGTGGCGCCGGCAGAGGGGCGTCAGTCGCCCAACGGCGACGCCGGTGAGTTCGACCTGTGGGCGGCAACCAACGTGGAGTCTCAGAAGCAGGACGGCTACGTGGTGGTGCTCATCAAGCTGCCACAGGGGGACATCCAGGAGGAGCAGTTCCCGCTGCTGGCCGAGATTACGCGAAAGTACTCCAGCGGTCGTGCCCGCTTCACGCAGCAGCAGAACATGGCGCTCAGGTGGGTGCCCCAAGAGGTGCTGTACCCGCTGTGGCGAGACCTGAAGGATGCGGGCCTGGCCGAGCCGGAGGTGAACACGATTACCGACGTCACGTCCTGCCCCGGCACTGACAGCTGCAAGCTGGGCATCACGTCGTCGATGGGTCTGGGCAAGGCGATTCGCGAGGAGCTCGCGGTGATGGACCTGTCCGACCCGCTGGTGAAGTCGCTGCACATCAAGATGAGCGGCTGCCCCAACTCGTGCGGGCAGCACCACATAGCCAACATCGGGTTCCACGGCGGGTCCATGAAGGGCGACGGCGGCAACCAGGTGCCCGCGTACGAGATGTTCGTTGGCGGAAGCTACCAGGACCTGCGCGGGCAGGACGAGGCGCGAATCGGGATGCGGCCCAAGGGCAAGATCCCGGCGAAGCGCGTGCCGGAGGTGATACGCACCGTCTTGGAGTACTACCAGGGCAACCGCGCTGAGGCTGAGACGTTCAACTCCTTTGTGGACAGGGTTGGCGCGGCTCCGTTCGAGGCCATTGCCGCCGAGTACCAGGACCTTGGCCCCCTGAACCGCGAGAACATCGACACGTACATGGACTGGAGCAAGACGGTGCTCTACAAGGTTGAGCGCGGCGAGGGGGAGTGCGCGATCTAGGGACGGGGAGAGGTCGTCTTCAGCGGCTCAGAACTGCACCAGGCAGGTGCAACCGTCCTCTGCCTCGCCGGGAGAGTAGTCCTCAAGCGCGTCCAGGAGTTGGTGGGCTGCCTCTAATGCCAGGTTCAGGAACTCTTGTGGTGCCAGTGATTGTCCCCTGAAGCTGAGAGGCGGAGCAAGTTGGTAGTCTGCCAGCCTTCGCATCTCTATGAGGCACTGTAGGCGTTGGCCGACTGCGTTGGCCCTTTCATCCACGTGACTAGTGTACCGGTTGCGGAGTTCCGAATGTCTGCGGCCGGCATAAACAGGCTCTGAGTCGGGGTTGTTCCTGAAATACCTGCAACAGGCCTCGTGATGAAGTCCGTAGTAGAGCCTGTTTACGGCCGTGCGTTGTGCAGCTTCCGAGTCAGCCGATTCCGCCAGGGAGAGCCCCAGCCGATAGAAGTCCAACGGCTTCATAGCTTCGCGGGGAGCAAGCAGAAGAACACCCTTGTCGCGTAATCTTCCCAGTCACCCTTTGGCCACTCAATGGTCCACTCTCTGACCCTGTGAATGATGTCCATCTGGAGCTTCTTGATGTACTCCCAATCTGAGTCAACGGTCATGGTGAGGTCAATAGACTCTGAGTCAGGTTCGCCGAACACATGACCAACCGTGATGCAGGCTGATTTCACCCGGTCCCCTGCCAGTTCCAGCGCGGTCTTGTGAATGAACGCGAGCGCACTATCGCGGAGGGGTGTGCGCATCCACTCCACGTCGGGCGGAAAGTAGAGGCCATTGGCGGAGCCCAGGTGGTCGTTACTCACTGAAACGTCCCTCACGCTT
This sequence comes from Dehalococcoidia bacterium, assembly GCA_034421435.1. GTDB lineage: Bacteria > Chloroflexota > Dehalococcoidia > Lucifugimonadales > UBA2985 > JAPPHY01. The sequence goes on from DAOUKJ010000036.1 coordinate 10,437, forward strand.
TTCGGCTTGGAGGCCGGCCGCGCCTAGCGCTTGAGCCAGCGCTGGAAGCGCGACCAAGCGCTTTCCTCGCTGCGGGATGGCTCTATCACCCGCTCTCGCCAACGCTTCTCAGGGATGCTGCCAGGCCGCGCGAAGTAGAGCGCGTAGATCAGTATGAACAGGATGAAGCCAAGCCACACGAAGGGCCCCAGGAAGCCCGGCAGGATAACGCTGACCAGTACGGCCAGCAGCAGCAAAACAGCGCCGATCGCGATCAGGCGGCTTGAACTGCGGTAAATCAGGCTCGCCACACCCCTGCCAATGCCACTGAACGCGGACGAGGGCGATCTCTTGTGGGGTCTTTCCGGCTCTTTGGTGGGAGTGTGCTCTCCCGCCTGCCGGAGGATCTCCTCGATTTCTTTCTGATACCGCTCGGACATGACTCCCCCCTGAGCGCCTATCATTATTCCTGATTATAGTCGAATCTTCAGACTGGGGAAAGCCCCGGTACGCAATGCAGGATTCGTCGGCCCCGAAATTGGGAGCTACGCAATCGCGCGTTCCATGCAGGGATTGCGTACCCTTGACACAGGGTTTACAATCTGTCTCCACTTAGACACAGTGGAGCGGTGCACATGATCCTGGATAGCGAAAGCAAGGCGCGCAAGAAGAGGGACAAGGCCAAGGAGGCTATCGCGCTTGCCCTTTCCAGCCGCTGGCAGGAGGCGGTGGACCTCAACCGCGAGATCATCGACGAGTTCCCGCGGGACGTGGAGGCGCACAACCGGCTGGGCAAGGCCTTCTCTGAGCTTGGTCTCTACAGAGAGGCCAAGGCCGCCTTCGGCCGCACCCTGGAGATTTCGCCCGCCAACAGCATCGCCCGCAAGAACCTGCGAAGGCTGGACCAGCTGAGTGAGGACGCACCGGTGCCGCGGCAAGGCTCCAAGGCGACACTCCAGCTCTTCATCGAGGAGCGCGGCAAGTCCGGCTCCATATCGCTGACGCGCCTTCCTCCCGACGGCGCACACCTCCACGTCGCCCCCGGCGACGCCGTGCAGCTGCGGGTGACTGGCGGAGGCCTCACTGTGGAGAGCGCCGAGGGGCTGTACCTGGGAGAGGTGGAGCCGAAACAGGGGCAGCGTCTGGCGCGCCTCATGGAAGGCGGCAACCGCTACGAGGCGGCGGTGACCTCCGTGCAGGAGGACAGCCTGGTCATCATGATCAGGGAGACGTACCAGCACAGCAGCCAGCAGGGCATCGTATCGTTCCCGTACAAACAGCCGATGGGTGGCGTCTACTCCTACCTGGGCGGTCCGCCATTGCCGGCGGAGATCGACCTCGAAGATGAGGAGATCGAGCTTGACCGGCCGCCCATCATCGACTGGGACGAAGAGGGCGAGATGACCATAGCCGCGCCGCCCTCGGACGAAGAGGAGCCCGTGCCGTCCTCCGCCGATGACCTGGAGGAGCAGCCCGGCTTCTAGCACCCCGCCGCTCCGAGACTCGCAACGGCGAATCCCTTTCCCGCGGTCGCATTCCTATTCTCTCGCGCCAGCGTCCTGGTGTATCATCACAGGCGCGAACATGGATCTATCCAGGCGAATCTACCCACTCGACCCGCGTGAGCTGACGGAGGAGCAGCTTGCGGTCGCGTTCGCGATGACGTCGCGCAATCCCCAGGCTTTCGACGAGATCGCGCGGCAGGTGACCGAGGAGCGGGCCGCCGACTTCCACGAGCGGTGGGTGCTCAACTATGGTCACGCCTCCGTGGCGGAGCATGCCGTGCTGCACATGGCCGTGGAGAACGTCTCCCGCCTGGCATGCGACACCCTGGAGGACAACCGGCTGGCTTCCTACACTGAGAAGTCATCCCGGTACCAGGTGCTGGAGCGTGGCCACTACCACTTGCCCAGTGAGCTGGACGAAGACCCATCGCTTCGAGAGGTCTACGTCAGCACATGCGACGCGCTGTTCGCGGCCTACGAGGACACGGTCGCTGGGCTTATGGAGCACCTGCGCAACGTCACACCGCGCAACGAGCGCGAGCGCGAAGGCGCCTACAACCTGCGGCTCAGGCGAGTCGCCACGGACGCGGCTCGATTTCTGCTGCCAGCGGCCACTCTGACAAACGTAGGCGTCACACTGAACGCCCGATCGATGGAGCACGCGATTCGCAAACTGCTGTCGTCACAGCTTGCCGAGGAGAGGGAGATCGGCGATGAGCTGAAGGTCAAGGGCAGGGAGATCACCCCCACGCTCATCAAGTACGCCGACTTCAACGAGTACATCGCTCTCACGCGGCAGGCACAGGAGTCTCAGGCGCTGCCCGGCGACGGCGGCGGAAGCATGGACGACTGCCGCGCCGACCTGGTCCACTACGACGAACAGGCTGAGCATAAGCTGGCCGCTGCGCTGCTGTACCGGTACTCGCCGATGCCCTATGCGGAGGTGTGGGAGCAGGTGCAGCGCATGGACCGGTCGCTGTTAGAGGCCGTCGTACACGATGCGCTCGACCGGCTGGGCCCGCACGACATCCCGCTGAGGGAGCTGGAGGTGGTGGACTACACCTTCGACCTGGTGATGGACTACGGCGCCTACCGCGAGTTCAAGCGCCACCGCATGCAGACGTACTTGGCGCAGCCCGCCACGGTTGGCCTGGGGTACATCATACCGGACATCGTGCTGGAGGCCGGCCTGGAGCAGCAGTTCAGGGATGCGATGGAAGCCGCGGCGGAGGGTTACCATCGCGTCGCCAGGTCTTCTGCCGACGTGGCAGGTTACCTGGTGACGCACGCTCACCTGAGGCGCGTGCTATCCAAGCTGAACCTGCGCGAGTGCTACCACCTGTTCAAGTTGCGCACCAGCCCGCAGGCACACTTCACCCTGCGACGGGTGATGCAGCAGGCCCTTGACCTGGCAAGGGAACGCCACCCGCTCCTGTTCAAGTACCTCAGGCTGCGGGAAGGTTAGCCGTAGCGCCGCCTACTTGGAGGCCCCCCCGGCATTCATGCTGGTTGCCGTTACAACGTAGTCGTCATCGTCCGGCTTCATTATCTTCACGCCCTGCGTAATGCGGCTGAGCGACCGTATCTCGGACAGCGGCGTGCGCATCATGACGCCCTTCGCCGAAACGATGATCACCTCCGTTGCGGAGTCCTGCACAAGGTGCGCTGTGGCCACAGGCCCGGTCTTTTCCGTGATCCTCAGGGTGGTAACGCCCATGACGCCGCGGCCGGTGGTCTTGTAGGAATTGATGGCGGTGAGCTTGCCGTGGCCGTTGCGGCTTACCACCAGCAACCTTGCGCCCGGAATGACCACGTCCATGGACACCACCTTGTCGTCCTGGACAAGGCGCATCCCCTTCACGCCGCCCGACTGACGCTGCCTGACGGGCACCTTGTCGATGGCGAACCTGGCCGCCTTGCCCATCTCGGACACCATGACCACCTCGTCTCCCTCCGCAGCCTGCCACGCCGAGACGACCTCGTCGTCGTCCTCGATGTCCATCGCGATCAGTCCGTTGCTGCGAATGTTCGTGAGAGACTCGAATTTCATGCGCTTGATCTCGCCCATTCGGGTTGCCAGCAGGATGTAGCCTCCCATGTCGATGCCGGTCTGCACCACGACGGCGTTGATGCGCTCACCCTCGGACAGCGAGAGCAGGTTGACGGCGGGAGTCCCGCGGGTGTTGCGCGAGCTGTCCTGCGGAATCTCGTAGCACCGCATGGAGTACACCTTGCCGCGGTTGGTGAAGAACAGGAGCGTGTCATGGGTGTCGGCCACAAGGAGGTGCTGCAGCGCGTCCGTCTCCCTTGTGGACATGCCCACAACGCCCCTTCCGCCTCTGTGCTGAGCGCGGTATGTGCTGGTGGGCATGCACTTCACGTAGCCGCGCTGCGTGATGGTGATGACCACGTCCTGGTGGGGCACCAGGTCGGCCCGCGTTGGGGCGTCCGGCTCCCTGTCCAGCACCTCCGTGCGGCGGTCGTCGCCGAAGTCCTTGCGGATCTGCCGCGTTTCCTTCTTGACCTCCGCTAGGATCTTCTGCGGGTCGGCAAGCAGCGTCTCAAGCTGGCCGATTGTCTTCTGCAGCTGCTGGTACTCCTGCTCGATTCGGTCACGCTCCAGCGCGGCGATGCGCCGCAGCTGCATGTCCAGGATGGCCTGGGCCTGCACCTGCGTCAGCCCGAACCACTCCATCAGGCCCTGTCGCGCGGTCTCGGCGTCGGCGGCCTGGCGTATGATGACGATCACCTGGTCAAGGTTGAGCAGTGCCGCTCTCAGTCCCTCGACGATGTGGATGCGCTCCTGAGCTCTTCTGAGGTCGTGCTGGGCGCGGCGAGTGACCACAGTCCGGCGGAAGTCGATGTAGTGGCGTAGCATGCGCTTGAGCGGCAGCACCTGCGGCTGTCCGTCCACCAGCGCAAGCGTGTTCACGAAGAATGCGGTCTGCATGGCCGTCTGCTTGAACAGGTTGTTCAGCACAATCTCCGGCTGGGCCTCCCTGCGCAGCTCCACCACGACGCGCAGCCCGTGGCGGTCAGACTCGTCGCGCACCTCGCTGATGCCGTCGATCTTCTTGTCCTTGGCAAGCTGAGCGATTTTCTCCACCAGCGCCGCCTTGTTGACCTGGAACGGAATCTCCGTCACCACGATCTGCGGGCGTTCGGAGCGCCTCTCGCCCTCCTCGATTGTGGCCTTGGCCCTGACAAGGATGCGGCCGCGACCTGTGGAGTAGGCGTTGAGGATGGAGTCCTGCCCCATGATGATTCCGCCGGTGGGGAAGTCCGGGCCCTTGATGAACCTGACAAGGTCCTCCACCGTGGCGTCCGGGCGGTCGATCAGGTGAATGACGGCGTCGCAGACCTCGCGCAGGTTGTGGGGCGGGATGCTGGTTGCCATGCCGACCGCGATGCCGGAGGCGCCGTTGAGCAGCAGGTTGGGCAGCAGGGCCGGGAGCACCTGCGGCTCGCGCAGGGACTCGTCGAAGTTGGCGGTGAAGTCCACGGTCTCGCGGTCGATGTCCGCGAGAAGCTGCTGTGCCACGACCGAGAGGCGGGCCTCGGTGTATCGCATGGCAGCAGGCGGGTCGTCGTCGATGCTGCCGAAGTTACCCTGCCCGTCGATGAGGGGATAGCGCATAGAGAAGTCCTGCGCCATGCGCACCATCGAGTCGTAGACGGGGCTGTCTCCGTGGGGGTGGTACTTGCCCAGCACCTCGCCGACCAGGCGGGCGCTCTTCTTGTACGGGGTGCCTGCTCTCATCCCCAGCTCGTCCATGGCGTAGAGGATGCGCCTCTGCACCGGCTTCAGGCCGTCCCGCACGTCCGGCAGGGCACGCGAGACGATCACGCTCATGGCGTAGTCCAAGTAGGAGCTGCGCATCTCGTCTTCGATGCGCACGGGGCGTATGTTGTGAGCCGAAGGTGTTACCATTGATCCATCCTCTTTTCTGAGGTTATATCGAGGCCGCGCCGTGGGCTGGCAGGGCGGCCCTCATCTGCGAATACATTTCTCCCCGGTCCGCCAGCGCCAGGAAGAGATTGCCGAAGTTGCGTGGAAGCTCGTCCAGGTTCTCGTTGTGCCACTGTACGCCTATAACCCAGTCGTGGTGCGGGCTTTCTAGCGCCTCTATCAGGCCGTCCTCGAGGGAGTAGGCGGAGGCCATCAGGGAGGGCGCCTTCAGTGGCTCGCTCACTCCCTGGTGGTGTCGGCTGTTGACTCGCACGAATCCACCGGCGCCAAGTATTGCGGCCAGCTTGCTTCCGGGCGACAGATACACCCGGTGGTACGCCGATCCGGGGACGCCATCCTCCCGTCGATGGCCGGGCAGGTGCTGGATGAGCTGCCCGCCGCTGACCACGTTGAGGAGCTGCATGCCGCGGCAGATGCCCAGGACGGGCATGTCCCGCTCCATAGCGCCCCGCATCAGGGCGATCTCCCACTCGTCCTGCGCGTGGGCGGGATCGTCCAGGCCTGCGTCAGGGTCGGGATCGCGGTTGTATCGAGGCGGGTGAATGTCCGCTCCACCCGTGATCAGCAGGCCGTCGATGGAGTCCAGGGTGGCCGGGGCGTGCTCCGGCGAGTCCGGCAACAGGAGGCGCGTCTGAACGCCGCCCCACTCGGCGGCCTCCACGTAGGTGCGCGCCCAGTCCGCGTCCGATGCTGCCACGCCAATCAGCGGCACTGCGAGGCCTCCTCATCGGTTCGCGGCGGCGCCTTCACTGTGTGCGAGGTGAGAACGTACGCGGCACGCGCGATACGGGTCGCTGGCGGGGAATCCGGATTGGGGAACGATGCCACTGGGTTCTCCTGGCTAGCCCGGCTCTGAGATCCCCAGCGACGAGAGCGTTTCAAGGCAGTCGGGGGGTATTTGCAACCCCTCCTGCACGCCCTGCTGGCACTTCTTTGTCAGGGCCTCTAGTATGTGCTCCGCCGGGCGCTCACCCTCGCCGGTGTGCGCCGCGAGATCCGATAGTGTGCTGCATGCCTGCTGAACGTGCCAGAAGAACGACAGCAGCCATGCGAGCTCGCGCTCGTTGGAGGGTGGCGGAATCTCGTCCAGATCGAAGATTGCGTTGTTGACGCGGGTGTAGCGCAGGATGCCGGCCTTGTCCTTCTCGTTGTCGCCGTAGAAGCGCTTGCGCTTCAGTTCACGAACGCGCCTGCGGTACTCGTCCTCGCCGTAGATTTCGCGGGGCAGCCAGTCGCTGCGCAGGTCTTGCACCTCGCGGCCGTCGGCATCGACGATGGCAACCGCCACATCAACGCCAAGCACCGGGTCATGCTCGAACTTCACGGCGTTCCTGAGCACTGCCTCCTGCAGCATCATGGTCAGGTCACGCGTGATCTTGCGGTACAACGGCCCGCTGGCTTCCTCGTTGCGCTCGGCGCCAAGCCCGCCCGTGTTGAACATGTAGAATTCCTGGGCCATGCCGCCTTCCGAGATGCTGTTGAGGATGGAGTACATGTGGTTTGCGTTCTCGTCCTCCAGGCCGATGATGAACGGGTCCGAGAAGTACTCCACGTACGGCCTGCCGATTGCCCCGGTGGCCGCGCCGGTCTGGACGGCCTCTCCGTACATGAGGGCGCGGACGTACGTCTCGGCGGTGAGCTTCACCAGCGGAGGCACGACGGTGTTCTGGCGCATGACGCCCTGCCACAGCAGCCTGTCCGTTACCTCCATAGGCACGTGCACGGAGTCGCTCAGCGCACCGTCCGTGAAGGCCTGAGCCATGTGAGCCACGCCCTTGCGGGCCAGCAGCCGCGACCGGGAGAGGATCATGCGCATGTTGCGTACGGGGTTGTTGAGAAAGTCCGGGACACCCTCATCGTGCTTGAACGGCACGTTCTCCAGGGTCTCCTGCGGGTTTGGCTCTTCACCGGAGCCTCTCAGAACGTCGTAGGTGATGGGGTCATCCTCCCGGGTCAGCCCGAACGGGACCGCATAGAGGTTGTTCTCCGTGCCGTCTATGCCGTAGGAGACGGTCACCTGCCTGCCTCCTCGCTCCACCTGAATCGGGTCCTTGAGGGGCTGCAGCAGGATTATGTCGTCGTTCATCGGGTAGATGCCCTCTTCCGAGTCCTCCGTAAGGTTGAGCAGTGAGGCGAGCCGGCTTTCGTGCAGCTCGATCATGATGGTCAGGGTGCTCTTGCCGTGGAGAGAGGGGCCGGTGGTGACGAGGGCTGAGTTGGTGATTTCGCCCTGGAGGGTGCGGACGCGGGCCATGCTGAGGGCTGCCTGGAGCGCCAGGCCGTTGGCCTGTTTCACCTTGAACATGGCGATGGACAGCGGGCCCATCTTGTGCTCGCCCATGTAGTCGAAGCCAAGGTGAAGGGAGAGTCCCCTGGTGGGCGCCTTGAAGATGAGCTGTGTCAGCTCGGCCTCCTCCACACGCCGCTTGAGGTCGCTCGGCAGGCCCAGGTGCTCCAGCCACTTTGGTATGGAGACCTCCATGATGTGAGGCTCCTGCTGGAGGTCGGCGTCAGGCAGATCGAAGGTGAGCTGGCGCCACATGTAGGGCAGCTGCGGGTAGTCGGTGCCGAAGAGTAGCTGCCTGGCGTGGAAGGAGCGTCCGGGCGCGTCGCCTATCTGGCGGTCGGTCTGGACGATTGCGCCGCTGCCACCAAAGCACTCCTTCATGTGCGCCGTGATGTACGGAAGAATCTCGGCGAAGAGGGCCTGGCTTTCGTGGCTGAATGCCAGGGCGTCGCGGTTCCTGTCAAAACCGTCGATGAAGTACTGGGTGAGGTCTGGTCTCCGTGCCACGCCCAGCTGGCTGAAGAAGCCGACGCCGCCGCTGTCGAGCCTTACGACCGTGTCCGGCCACGCCCGGATGCCCGCCTTGCCCTCGCTGTTGAGCCAAGCGCACTCCTGCGTTACCTGATCGGCTTCAAGGAGGAACTGCTCCTTCTGCTGGGCAGGAAGGTCTTGAAAGATGCGCATGTGGCTCTTGAGCCACTCGCTGTCTGGATTGAAGAACTGGCTTTCTCTGGAGTGGCCCTTCTTGGCCGTAGCTACAAGTTCGTCAAGGGCCTTTGAGAATCCGGGGTGTACTGGGGGGCCTTGGAGAGCCGTCCCTATCCCCTGGGTAATTGCCATGTTTCCAATCTCTCCTGATCCAAGTGTGGTCCCATCAAGGGAGGGTAATCCTGGTCCTCAAGGAGGGACTATCCACGATTGAGTCGTGGCAGGGGCGCGACAAAGCTATTCTACACGCGGCGAGGCCGTTTGGCAACCCAAATGCCTCCGCCGCAGCCATCGGAGAGGGCGTTCCGCTACACGTTCAGAACGGTGTTGCGACGGGGTGCGCGAGACCTGTAATCCGCGTCCGTGAAACGAGAACAAAATTTTGACAATCATGCCTGAATCTGGTATGATTGAACCTGCAATATTCCAGAGCCTGTGTCGCTTCGAATTACGCATTCATCCGGCTCTTGCATTGTGTGACGGCGCAGGCAATCGGGGCTGTGCCACGTCAATGGGTGAGTCCGTTGCGTGGAGGTTGAAAGGGCACACTCAACGGCCCCGGGCAGCGAATTCCGGCAGCGGCAGCGCCGCCGGCCGGGCGGATTACTAGGGGAGTCCCTAGATAGAGAGGTCGATACTATGGCGGAACAGAGACACGCGGCGGAGTACACCGCCGAGGATATCCAGGTACTCGAGGGGATGGAGGCGGTGCGGCGGCGCCCCGGCATGTACATTGGCAGCACCGATCACCGGGGTCTTCACCATCTAATCTACGAGATTGTCGACAACGCGGTGGACGAGGCGATGGCCGGCCACTGCACCAGCGTGACCATCCGCATCGCAACGGACGGCTCGGTGAGCGTTGAGGACGACGGCCGCGGCATACCGGTGGACGTCCACCCCGCGACCGGCAAGACGGCGGTGGAGACAGTGATGACCACGCTTCACGCCGGCGCCAAGTTCGGAGGCAAGGGCTACTCAGTCTCAGGCGGTCTTCACGGCGTTGGCGCTTCAGTGGTCAACGCCCTTTCGTCATGGCTGCGAGTTGAGGTGAAGCGGGACGGCTTCCTCCATACGCAGGACTTTCGGCGGGGCATTGTTGTAGGACCCCTGGAGAAGGGAAAGCGCATCACCGGAACGGGCACCATCACCTCCTTCATGCCGGACGAGGAGATTTTTGGAGCTCCCGACTACGACTTCGGCACGCTGAGCCAGCGCTTCAAGGAGATGGCCTACCTCAACAGGGGCCTCAAAATCTCGCTGCGGAGCGATTGGCACAAGGAGCAGGGCTACTCCTCCTGGCGGCAGGAGTACCTCTACGAAGGCGGAATCATCAGCTTTGTCACCAACCTCAACCACGGCAAGGAGGTGCTGCAAGCAGCGCCGATCTACGTGCAGAAGACTGTGGAAGGCACGATGGTGGAGGCCGCGTTCCAGTACAACTCCGGTTTCGCCGACCTCACCTACTCCTTCGCCAACTGCATCAACACCGTGGACGGCGGCACACACCTCACCGGCTTCCGCACGGCGCTGACCCGCGCCCTCAACGACTACGCCCGCAAGCAGAAGTTCCTGAAGGACGACCAGCCCAACTTCTCCGGCGAGGACGTCCGCGAGGGGCTGACCACGGTCTTGAGCGTCAAGCTGATGGACCCGCAGTTTGAGGGCCAGACCAAGGGCAAGCTAGGTAACTCTGAGGTGAAGGGATACGTGGAGACCGTGGTCGCAGAGGCCCTCATGTACTACCTTGAGGAGCATCCCCAGGAGGCCAGGCGCACCATCGAGAAGTGCCTCACCGCGCAGAAGGCCCGAGAGGCGGCGCGCAAGGCCAGAGACCTGGTGCTGCGCAAGAACGCGATGGACGGCGGATCGCTACCTGGCAAGCTGGCGGACTGCTCCGAGAAGAACCCCGCCCTCTCCGAGCTTTATCTGGTGGAGGGTGAGTCCGCGGGCGGATCCGCAAAGGCAGGCCGTGACCGCCGCTTCCAGGCCATTCTGCCGCTGAAGGGCAAGATCCTAAACGTGGAGAAGGCTCGCCTGGACAAGATGCTTGGCCACGAGGAGATCCGCGTGATCATCACGGCCGTGGGCGCGAGCCTTCGCGACGATTTGAACCTGGACAAGCTGCGATACCACAAGGTCATCATCATGACGGACGCAGACGTGGATGGCTCGCATATTCGCACGCTGCTGCTCACGTTCTTCTATCGCAACATGGAGCCGTTGATCAGGGACGGGTACCTGTACATTGCGCAGCCGCCCCTGTACAAGATCCAGGCGGGCAGGGACTCCCGGTACGCGTACATGGAGTCTGAGAAGGACGATATCCTCAAGAAGATGGAGGGCAGGCGCGGCCTCTCCACGCAGCGATACAAGGGCCTGGGTGAGATGAACCCGGACCAGCTGTGGGAGACCACGATGAACCCTGACACCCGCAGCCTGCTGCAGGTAACCGTGGACGATGCGGAGGCCGCTGACAGGGTCTTCACCGACCTTATGGGCGAAGACGTTGCCCCTCGCAAGGCTTTCATCCAGGAGTACGCCACCAGCGTCAAGAATCTTGACGTCTAGCCGGGCAGGGCAGGCCGCCTAGCCACGCACGCCGACAAGCTCCGCCGTGACCAGCAGCCGGTGGTCGTACACGTAGGCGGGTACGCACGCCACCATAGTGATAATGGCGTCCGGCGACGGCGTGACGGCAAACTCATCCTGGTGCACAACCGAGGTCTGCGTTACCCGGTACAGGAACTCCCTGTCCTCTTCGTTTCGCAGCACCACGTACACCTTCTCTCCCTGGCGGAGAAGGTCCGGCACCCTCGCCAGGTTACGGAACACGGAGCCCTCTCCCCGGACAGGGCTCTGGAGATGGCCGAAGAGGTACACGTTACCCATTGTGCCCGGATTGGGCGTTGTCGGTATGTGGCCCACAATGTTCTTTGGCGTCTCCCATGCGAGTGCATCGCCGTAATCCACAACCTCCAACTCCTCGACGGTGGAGGCCAGAGCTATCGATGGAATCTGGATCAACACCGGCGCGCTGAGCTCGTCGGGCTCCGCGGGGAGTCCGCTGCCGGCCGGCGAGGTGAACCCTTCAAGCACCGAAGAGTAACCTTCGTAGTCCACGTCCGCCCACCGCGGGTCAGTCCATGCCAGCGCAGGTACGAGGTTGCCCGGGTATATCGACGAGTACTGCCCGGCGAGTTCAGTGTCGTCCTCCCCCGCGTAGAAGTTGAGGTCGTCCAGCTGGGACCGCGCCACCTGCGAGTACACGAAGTACCCGACCACAATGACGAGAATCAGCGCGCCCAGCGCGAGCAGGGCCGTAGGGAGCCATCTGCGCTTGGCCGCGATACGGGGTGCTATTGGCGCTGCGTCATCCATTGTGCCGGCTCCCTACCTCGCCTGGCCGCTATCCGCCACGCTCCGCCTCCTCGATTGCGCGCAGCGACGAGCGCGCCTTATGCAGCGTTTCCTCGTACTCGCTGGCAGGCACGCTGTCAGCCACCACTCCGCCGCCTGCCTGTATGTACGCCACGCCGTCCTTGATTACCATCGTGCGTATTGTGATGGCGGTGTCCATGTTGCCGTTGAAGCTGAAGTAGCCGACCGCTCCACCGTAGGGGCCTCGCCTCTCGCCTTCCTGCTCCGATATGATTTCCATTGCCCGAATCTTGGGCGCGCCCGAAAGCGTACCGGCGGGCAGGCAGGAGCGTAGCGCGTCGTAGATGGTGCGGTCGTCGCGTAGCCTGCCGCGCACCTCCGACTCGAGGTGCATCACATGGGAGTAGCGCACAACCCGCATGAGGTCAGTCACTTCTACTGTGCCAGGCAGCGATACGCGCCCGACGTCGTTGCGCCCCAGGTCCACAAGCATGATGTGCTCGGCGCGCTCCTTCTCGTCGGCGCGCAGCTCGGCCGCCAAGGCCTCGTCCTGCTCGGTAGAGGCGCCGCGGGGTCGAGTGCCTGCCAGCGGGAAGTTGTAGACCAGCCCGTCCTCGACTCGCACCAGCAACTCCGGCGAAGCGCCGACGATGGAGAAGTCCTCCAGCGATAGGTAGTACATGTACGGCGAAGGGTTGAGGGTGCGCAGTGCCCTGTACACGTCCAGCGGCGCAGCCTGCGTGGGTCTGGCCAGGCGCTGGGACGGCACGGCCTGTATGATGTCGCCCGCGAACACGTACTCCTTGATGCGGTCTACCATCGCCTCGTATCGCTCGCGGGTCATGTTGGACGTGTACGACGGCGAGTCGCCGGCGCCGGCGTTCAGGCGGGCGCGCCGCTCCACCGATAGGGGTGCGTCGAGCATGGAGGCGAGCTGCTCGATGCGCTCGACCGCCTCAGCGTAGGCAGTCTCCACGCTGCCGCCGTCGAGGCGGACGTGGCTGACCACCTTGATCTTGTGCCGCACGTGGTCGAACACCAGCAGGGTATCGACGAACATGAACACGGACTCCGGCAGGCCCAGCGGGTCGCTCGCAGGAGGCGGGACCGGCTCGTAGTAGCGTACCGCGTCGTACGCGAGGTATCCGACTGCGCCGCCGTGGAACCGCGGCAAACCCGGAATCGAGACGAGCGTGTGGCGTCCAAGCTCCTCCTCGACGATCCTGAGCGGGTCTACCTCGCCGTGCGGCCGGCCCGGCCCGGTGGTCACCACCCTGTACGGCCCTGCGCCGATGAAGCTGTAGCGAGCAAGCTGCTCTCCGCCCTCGACGCTCTCCAGAAGGAATGCGTAGGGGCCCTGTGCGATCTTGAGATACGCCGATACCGGCGTTTCCAAGTCCGCGTTGATCTCGCGGTAGACGGGTATCAGGTTGCCGTGCTTCGACAGCTCCCTGACCTCTTCCAGCGATGGATAGCAAGTAGTCATGTTGATTTCACCTTACGGGTTGCGATGCTTCACGGCTACACGTACTGGCTGATTCGCATGGAGTCTCGCACCTCTGTCATAGTCGCGGCGGCGATGGTCCTGGCGCGCTGTGTACCTTCCAGCAGGGCGTCCCTCACCAAGTCCGGATGCTCCTCATAGTAGTGGCGGCTCTCGCGGATGGGGTCCAGGAAACCGTTGAGAGCGCCGGCCAGTTTGCGCTTTACCTCCACGTCGCCAACCCCGCCGACCAGATAGCGCTCCTTCAGGTCATTCACCTCAGCGGTGTCTGGATTGAACGTGTCGTGATAGACGAACACGGGATTTCCTTCCACGTGTCCCGGGTCGGTGGCGTGGATCCGGGTGGGGTCGGTGTACATGCTCATGACCTTCCGGTTCACCGTCTCCGCGTCGTCGCTCAGGTAGATGCAATTGCCGATGCTCTTGCTCATCTTGGCGCCGCCATCGGTGCCCACCAGTCGAGGCGCTCGCCCGATCAGCGACTGAGGCTCGGGAAACACTTCACCATAGCTCCTGTTGAACCTGCGGGCTATCTCTCGCGTCATCTCCACGTGCGGAAGCTGATCGTCACCCGTCGGCACCAGGTGCGCCTTGGGCAGCAGGATGTCCGCTATCTGGCTGACGGGGTAGTTGTAGAAGCCCACGGAGGGACTCGTATTGCGCAGCTCCTGCAGCTCGTTCTTGAGGGTGGGGTTGCGCTGCAACATGCCCAGTGGCGTGATCATGGAGAGGAGCATGGTAAGCTCAGCGTGCTCCGGCACGTAGCTCTGGATGCAGTACGTGCTCCGATGCGGGTCCAGCCCCACGGCCAGCCAGTCGAGCGCAACATCAAACACGGACTGCCGGATGCTGTCGATGTCCTCGACGTGGTCCCCCAAGGCCTGGTAGTCAGCTATCAGGAAGATGCAGTCGTACTGCTCCTGAAGGCGAATCCAGTTCTCCAGAGCCCCGGCGTAGTGGCCAAGGTGCAGAGCTCCGGTTGGCCGTATTCCGGTCAGTATTCGCTGTGTCGGTGCAGTCATCGCCAAATGCCACTCCTCTCGTCTTGCGTACCGCGGCGCACGAATCGCTCAGAAAACAAACAGCCCCGCCCTTCAAGGGGCGGGGCTTGTCCGCGGTGCCACCCTTATTGCGAGAGCGGGGCATCCGACGCCCGCGCCTCTCGTATCTCGTCCGAGCCATTTACGACAGGCTCGTGAGTCTGTAACGGGACTCTCCCGGCTCGGCCTACGACCCCTGCGGTGGGGCCTTCGGCGTGCGGCTCCCGGGCCCATTCGACCTCTGCGCAGGCGCCGGCTCGCACCTTCCCCGGCTCTCTGAGCCCCGCTTGAGGTGTACTATCCCCGTTCGCAGCCTTTGGCTATGCGAATTGTGCGCGGAGTATAGTCACCGCTGCGGCGGGTGTCAAGCTGCTGCACCCCTACCCCGTGCGCGGGCGCGCTGGTATAATGACGCTTGAGCAGCCGAGCCAAACTCTCGGCAGGCGCGGGAGACTAGCACAATGACCCAGATACGAGTCAAGGACTTCGGCCCCATAGCTGAGGCTTCATTTGAATTGAAGCCTCTCACTGTATTCATGGGTCCAAACGGCACGGGCAAGTCCTATTTGGCCTTGGCCGCGTACTGTTTGTTCAGGACGCTCGCGGGTTCAGTGCAACTTGGACCCTACAGAGCCGCCTCGCGGTTAATGGCGCGCGGGAGAATTCGGAATAGTGACCTATCCAGGCGGATTAGGAAAGAGGTCGTGAGGGCATGGCCGAATCCGCGCGCTATACCTCGTTCTTCCTTGCGGATAGAAGATATGCCGAAGGGACTTCAAGATGTGATTCGGGATGTCGATAGCACCATCGGAGAGAGCTTAACTTCAGAATTCGCCTCTGAGCTTGAGAGATGCTATGGAACCAAGGTAGCTGACCTAGTGAGGCGCGGATCAAGCCTCGACACCGCTCATATGGGGATCCAGATTCTCAACTCTGATGGTGATTTCGACTGGGCGGTGTCAGAGAATCAAGGACAAATGGATATCAGGGCTTGGAGCAGTCAGTATCTTGAACAGAATCTAGACTTCGCGAGAATTGGCTTGCCCATAAGTGTATTGATTGACGATCCAGATTACTTTCTGACAATGGCGATTCTCAGAAGGGATCTTCGAGTACCAGAGGCGTTGATCTTGGGCAATCACTACATGCCTGCCAGTCGGTCCGGGATCCTTCTCGGGCACAGGACTTTTGCCGCGGTCATCGTTGGACAGGTATCCCGGTCTTGGCTGCAGCCAATCGAGATTCCTAGACTACCTGGCGCCGTGACCGATCTCATCGAAGCCCTCCTGCTATTGGAGCGAAGACCGCCGCCCGGTTCCAAGCTGCAAGAGGCGATAGATTACCTCGAAGGCAATGTGATTAAGGGCAAGGTGGGTATTGAGATTGCTGCCGAGTACCCGGAGATCTACTACGAGAACGATAGTGGCAGATACATGTTCCATCAAGTGTCTTCAATGGTGTCAGAAATCGCTCCCATAATTCTGTATCTCAAGTACTTAGTGCGCCCGGGCCAGTTATTCATAATCGAGGAGCCGGAGTCTCACATCGACGCCGAGAACCAGCGCAGGCTTGCGAGGGCAATCGCCATGCTCGTGAACGCGGGGGTGAAGGTGCTGATCACTACCCATAGCGACTACTTCGTGAGTCAGCTGAACAACCTGCTGTTGCTTAGTGAGGTGAGCCGACGCAGGCGCCCAGCCCGAAAGTACGCGGCCAACGAAATCCTACATCCAGATACCGTAGGTGCATATCAATTCAATCCCGGTCCGGACGGCACGATTGTCGAGACACTACATGTGACCGCAGATGGCGGGATCCCGATTACTCCGTTCACCGATGCGCATGGCGCGCTATACGACGAGGCCATCGCGCTGGAGCACGCCTCCACTTAGTCGTGTACGTTCCCGCCGAACTCGAGAAATGCCGTAGTGCAGGCTGCTCCGAAGGAGGATGCTCCCTAGATCTGGCTGGAGTCGCGGGCGACGTAGAAGTACTGTCGGTCAACTGTCTGAAGGGAATCCTGCGCCACAGAGGACGTGTCTGTGATTGTGCCGTTCTATGGAAAGCGAGTCATCGTATTGCGGCGGTAGAGCTGAAGGGGGGACAGAGCGCATCAGTCAAGATTCTCGTCGAGCAGTTGCAGGGTGGACTGAAACTCCTTGAAAAGGTCCTGAAAGGCCAGGTCGTCTCGGAGTTCTTTCCGGTCCTGCTCTACAGCGGCAAGAAGAACCCCACCTCAGCACTGGCAAATAGACGCGTGAGTTTCAGAGGCCAGCAGCACCGAATCATCGTACAGCCTTGTGGTGCCAGGCTCGTATCCATCCTTCCCAAACCAAACCCGCCCGCGACGAGACAGGCTGGTAGAGGACGCGGAAGACGTTAGGCCCCCTCCACCCCTACCCCGCGCGTGGGCGCGCTGGTATAATGGCGTGTGAGCAGCCGGGCCAACCACTCGGCCGGCGCGGGAGTAGCTCAGCGGTAGAGCTCCGCCCTTCCAAGGCGGACGTCGTGGGTTCGAATCCCATCTCCCGCTCCACTCCTGGAAGTCAAGCCCGCCTGCGCAGATAGCATCATGCCGTCCCCAAAGCGAGCAACACGCGACGCGTCGCCCCAAAGCGACGCCGATGGCACCCCATCCATCACCTCCCTCGACGCGCTCCTCGCGCTGGAGGCTGAGCAGGGCCCCGCTGAGTGGGAGCCGCGCTTCGACGCAGTGTCCGAGCTGGTGTTCACCATCCTCTCGCAGCACAACTCGGACGTGAACGCATTCAGGGCGTACGACAGCCTGCGCGACGCGTTCGGCGAGTGGGAGCGCGTGGCCGAGGCCGACCCCGAGGACATCGCTCGCGTCATCTGGAACGGCGGCCTGTCCCGGATCAAGGCGCCCAGGATCAAGGCCGTGCTACAGGATATCCGAGAGCGCCGCGGTTCGCTGGACCTGGACTTCCTGGCCGAGATGCCCCTGGAGGATGCCAAGGCTTGGCTGCGAGAGCTGCCCGGTGTCGGCCCCAAGACGGCTGCCATAGTGCTGTCATTTGCGCTGGGGATGCCTGCGATGCCAGTGGACACGCACATCCACCGCGTGAGCAGGCGCCTGGGCCTGATTGGCCCCAAGGTTACGGCCGACCAGGCCCACGAAATCCTGGAGTCGTCGGTGCCGCCGGAGCGGGTCTTCGCGCTGCACGTGCACATCATTGCCCACGGGCGGCAGGTGTGCCGGGCGCGCCGGCCGCTCTGCGACAGGTGCGTGCTGAGCGAGAGATGCCCGTCGGCGTTTCAGGTGTGAGCTGACACAGGTTCGGCACCGTCATTCTCGCGGACGCGGGAATCTATCGGGGATCGGGGGATGGGCCCCCGCTTTCGCGAGGGCGACGAGTTAGTTCGGCTTGCCCCAAGGTTGCACAAGGCCTTATACTGTACCTCTGCGACCGAACGGAGGAGACATGAAGAAAGCTGCAATCATCAACGTCACCGGCTACTCCGGCATAGAGCTGGCCCGCATTCTGCACCGCCACCCGGACATCGAGCTCACGCAGGTCACGGGCCGTAGCGCCGTGGGCCAGAAGCTGGGCGACGCATTCCCCCACCTATCGGACATCGACATGGAGATCGAGGCGGAGGTGACCGAGAGCGTCGACGTGGTGTTCTCGGCCCTGCCGCAGACGGCCAGCGCGGAGGCGCTCATACCGCTGGTGGAGCAGGGCGTGAAGTCGATCGACATCAGCGCCGACTTCCGCCTGAAGGACGCCTCCGAGTACGAGGAGTGGTACGGCGTGGCGCATCCCAAGGCGCAGCTGCTCGAGGAGTCAGTGTACGGCCTGACAGAGCTCAATCGCAGCGACGTGACTTCGGCTACTCTGGTCGCCAACCCCGGCTGCTATCCGACCGGCGCGATCCTCGCGCTAGCGCCCGCCGTTCGTGAGGGCCTCATTCACGAGGACATCATCATCGACGCCAAGTCCGGTGTGTCGGGAGCGGGCCGCGGCCTGAGCCTCAACACCCACTTCTCGGAGGTGAACGAGAACGTGTCCGCCTACGCGGTGAGCGGGCACCGCCACCTGCCGGAGATAACGCAGGAGCTGCGACGCTACGGCAGCGGCTTCGAGCCCAGGATCACGTTCCTGCCGCACCTGATTCCCATGACACGCGGCATCCTGGACTCCTGCTACGCGACGCTGAAGGACGGCGCCATCTCGCCCGGGCCGGAGGGCATCAAGGAGCTGAGGGCGCTCTACGAGAGCTTCTTCCGCGACGAGCCGTTCGTCCAGGTGGTCGGGTCGTCGCCGATGACCAAGCACACGCTGGGCAACAACAACTGCGTGATCTACCCCACCGTTGACCTTCGCACCAACCGGCTCATGGTTGTCAGCTGCCTGGACAACCTGGTGAAGGGCGCAGCCGGGCAGGCCATCCAGAACATGAACCTGATGCTGGGGCTGGAGGAAACCGAGGGACTGGAGCAGCTGGCGCTCTATCCCTAGCCCGCGCACATCGGCCGACGCACCTAACCAGCAGGCACCCGACCCAAGACCCAACGTGCCCTCATCGTCTAGCCTGGCCTAGGACGCCACCCTTTCAAGGTGGAGATCAGGGGTTCGAATCCCCTTGAGGGCACATCCGAACTCAGGCAGCCGTCTCGCCTAGTCGTCTGGCGGGACGACCGACTCCGGCTCATCGCCGCTCGCCACCCTCTGCGTGTTGTACACCGCGAAGGCGCGGCTCCGCTCGTGCGACTCTATCGCCAAGGCGGCCAGGTGCGGCGTGATGAGCACGTTGTCGAACTGGAGCAGCGGATTGTCCGGCGGCGTGGGCTCCTCCTCCGTGACGTCCAGCGCCGCAACGGCAATCTTCTTGTCGCGGATGGCGCGGTAGAGCGCCTCCTCGTCCACCACGGGGCCGCGGCAGGCGTTGACCAGCAGCGCGGTCGGCTTCATCATGTCGAACTCGCGGTCGCTGATCATGTGGCGCGTGTTGCGGTTGAGCGGCACGTGCAGGGAGATGATGTCCGAAGTGGTGAGCAGCTCTTCCAGCGAGACGCGGGTGACGTGAAGCTCCTCCTCCAGCGCCGGGTCAATGTCGACGATTTCGCTGTAGACCAGCTCGCACTCCCAGCCCTGGAGGCGCCGTGCGAGGCGTGAGCCGATCCGGCCGAGGCCCACGATGCCGATCTTCTTGCCGGCAACCTCGTAGGCCTGCGAGAACCAGTTGGCACGGATGTCGCCAGCCCAGTTTCCATCCTTCACGTTGTTGAACTGGAGCTGGAACTTTCGAAAGGCGCTCACAATGAGCGCGATGGTGTGCTCCGCCACGGCGATGGCGTTGCCGCCGCCGTTGTTGGCGACCAGAATGCCGAGCTCGCCGAGAGCCACCTTGTCGATCATGTTGGTGCCGGCGCTGATGGTCTGGACGAGGCGTACGGATGGGGTCAGCTTCGCAAGCTCCTCCGGGTAGCGTGACGGCGTGGGAATGACGGCGACCACGCCGCGGAGGTCCTCGGCCTGCTTCTCCACGGGCTGGTTGGAGTCGACCCAGACGATCTCCTCCCCGCCGGCGGCCAGCCTTTCGAAATGTTCCATCTGTTCCGAGTTGGGAGCGAGATAGGCGATCTTGGCAGCCATGTCCACCTCCTTGAGTCGATGGGGTGCCCGGCTGAAGGCGGGCAGCACGATTATAAGTCGTGAGCGTCCGTTGGGGCAAGGAAGGCGAGGAGCGTTGCTTGGCCTGCTCTGCTTGCAGGGAGTATACTGCGCGGCGAACCCTTGAATGTCTAACACGAGACTTGGAACGGGGGCGCAAGATGCCTGATATAGCGAAACTTGAGCCGGTTGACTTGAGACACGTCTGGGAGCATGAGGCCAACGACTTCACTCCATGGCTTGCTGACAATCTGGACAGGCTAGGCGAAGCGTTGGGGATGGATCTGGAGCTTGTGCAGACGGAAGCGCCTGTTGGTGCCTTCTCGTTGGACATCCAGGCAAGGGATGCAAACGGGGACAGGAAGGTCGTGATAGAGAATCAGCTTGAGCCGACGAATCATGACCACCTGGGCAAGGTGCTGACCTATGCGGCGGGGAACGATGCAGACGTGATTGTTTGGGTTGTCAAGGACTTTCGGGATGAGCACCGGCAGGCACTCGACTGGCTCAACCAGCGCACAAATGAGCAAACCGAGTTTTGGGGAGTTGTAGTTAGAGCCGTCCGCATTGGGGACTCAGCCCCCGCCTCGGTCTTCGAGATAGTTTCGCGTCCCAACACATTCAGAAAGATTCGGGTTAGCTCCGGAGCGAGTGGGGCTCAAAGCGCATCCCGGCAGGCCTACTTTGCGTTCTGGCCAAGGGTTATAGATAGGCTAAGGGAAGATTTCGAGCTGACTTCCCGACGCGAGAGCACGACCGCCAGTTGGATTGCCTTTTCGTCTGGCATTCCCGGAGTCGGACGGAATCTGAGCTTTAGCAGGCAGGGCGCTCGTGTGGAACTATACTTGGACAGAGGTGACAAGGAACTCAATGAGAGCCTCTTTGACTTTCTGAGCCGCCACCAAGAGCAGCTGGATGATGCTATGGGGGAAGCCTTTGATTGGGAGAGGTTGGACAAGGCTAGGGCATGTCGAATTGCTCTGTACCTGCGAGGCAGGGGAGTCAGCGACGCGGACGATAGATTGAACGAGACAGCCGACTGGATGGTTGCAAGGTACTTGCGGCTCAAGGAGCAAGTAGTCCCAATTGTCAAGAAGTTGGCCGAGGAGTTTGACGACAGCATCGCCTCAAAGACCGACGACACAGACCCTCTTGATGACCAGGAGGAGGAGGAAGAATAACCCCTAGCTCCTGCTCCGGGGATTCCCGGCCACCCTTACGCGGATTTGCGTTAGGCTGCGGTTACACAGGCGCCCCGTCCGCTCATGTCCTTCGACAGGCTCAGGATGAGCGGACGTGCCGCCGCGCAGTGTATTTCGCATTCAGCAGGCGTATACTGATGCGAGACGCGCCGCAGCCGGTCGGCGCGGCCTGCACTTGCACCACCAGGAGGCCATCATCAGCGCCGACGGGGACCAGACTGCAGTTGACGTAGGCCGCTCTTCGCGGCGGCTGGGGCCCCTGCGCGCTTTCTCCTATCCGCAGTTCCGGATTTTCTGGGCCGCCTCCCTGGTCTCCATCACGTCCTTCTTCATGACCATGATCGCCCGCGGGTGGCTGGTGCTGGACCTGACCGACTCCTCGTTCATGGTGACGGGGGTCAACGCGATCGGCATGGCGCCCATGCTGGCGTTCTCGGTGTTCGGCGGGGCCATCGCCGACCGGGCGAACCGCAAGCTGGTGCTGATCATCAGCGACATCTTCAACTTCGTCATGGTGCTTGCGCTGGCCGTCCTCATCCTGGCGGACGTCGTCGAAGTGTGGCACGTGTTCGCGCTCACCGCGCTGCACGGCGTCGGCTTCTCGCTAGGTATGCCCGCGAGGGCGGCGTCCGTGGGCAACCTAGTGGAGCGGCAGGACCTGGCGAGCGGCGTCGCTCTCTTCACCACGATATTCAGCTCGGCCATGCTGGTGGGGCCGGCGCTGGCCGGCTACCTGCTGGCCGAGTTCGGCATGGGATTCCCGTTCGCGGTTGCCTGCGTGGTGCTGGCGCCCGCGCTGGTGCTGCTCTTCATGCTCAGGCTGCCGAGTCTCCCGAGGGTGGAGGGCGCGCCTCAGCAGCGTGCCACTGTGCTGGGCAGCATCGGACAGGGGCTGGGCTACGTGAGGAACAGCAACGTGCTGATAGGGCTGATGCTCATGGGCACGGTGACGACGGTGTTCGCCATGCCGTACCAGACCCTGCTGCCTGTGTTCGCCAGGGACATCCTGGACGTAGGCGAGAGCGGGCTTGGCTGGCTGGGCGCGATGGGCGGCGCGGGAGCCATTGCGGGGTCGTTCTCTGTTGCGGCGTTCAGCAGCCCCAGGCAGATCAAGCTGCTGATGCTCGTGGGAGGCGTGGCTCTGGGCATATTCATAGCGCTGTTCGCCCTGTCCAAGATCTACCTGCTTTCGCTTGTGATGGCGCTCCTCGCGGGCTACCTGCTGCAGGTGTTCATGACCAGCAATTTTACGCTGGTGCAGATCATCTCCCCGGACTACATCAGGGGCCGGGTGTTGAGCATTCGAATGGTAGCCGTAGGGATAGGCCCGGCTGGCATGGTGATGCTGGGGGTGGCCGCCGAGACGTGGGGCGCAGACGTGGCTGTGGCTGCGATGGGGCTGGCCTCGACGGCGCTGCTGCTGGTCATACTGCTGGCGTTCTCGTCGGTGCGTCGCGTGGAGCGGGAGGTGGAGGGCGAGCAGGCTGCCGCTGTGCCGGCGGCAGCAGCCGCGGAAACTGCGCAGTCCTGACTCCGGCGCTAGCCCGCAAACGTCTTGCGGTAGAGCGGGTCGAGGAAGACCAGCTCGAACCCGCAGGACCGGTACAGGCCCTTGGCCGGCACGTTGAGGGGATGGGTGCTCACCACCGCAGCTTCCGCGCCCAGCGACCTCAGACGCTGCATCGCCTCGAACATGGCCGCGCGAGTGAGGCCACGCTGGCGGTAGTCGGGGTGGCACCCCACCGGCTCGAACTCGCCGACGCCGTTCTCCGCGTCCAGCCAGCAGGTGCAGCACGCCGCGAAGTCACCGTTCTCCGCCTCCACCACGATATCCAGCTCGCGGCGGTATCCCTGCAGCCTCATTATGTTCCGGTAGATGCGCGTCCGCCGCTCGATCTCGGCGAGTTCCGCAGCTGGCGCCCTGCCGCCCGCCGGCCGCCCCGGCATGTCGAAGTCCAGGTTGGCGAACGCCTCGCGCTGAACCATCGTGCGGGCGGTGGCCTCGTGCTCGCCGGCCACCTCTCGCACCACGAACCCTTGCGGCGGCGCGTCCGGCTCCAGCGCGTCCAGCGACCGCCAGTAGAGCGGCCAGCCGTCCACGCTGTCGTCGCGCCGGAAGCCCGCAGCTTCCAGCAGCGCGCGCCAGTAAGGGTCTCCGTAGCTGCCGGTCTCCAGCGTGGACGCGCCTCCGCCGGGAGCGGCCTCCACCCGGTGCCGCTCCTCCAGCCACGCCAGCATCTCCTCCTCGATGCCCTGCCGACGATGGTCGGGATGCACAAGCACGTCGCCGGAGCCGGGGCCGTCCAGCCACGCGAACCCCACTGCGTTGCCGTCGTCACCGGTCCACAGCCTGATCGAGTGGTGCGGGTGGTCCGGCGTCTCCTCGCGGCCGAGGCCCAGGTACCACCACACGTCGCCCACGTGGAAGCGATTGCGAGGCCAGTTGCGGCTCCAGGCGGTGGAGACCAGCGAGAGGAGGGAGGCAAGGTCATCGAGGCCAGCGTAGTCGTGGGATGTATACACGATTTGTGCCGGCCTCGCTAGTTGTAGTGGTTCATCGCCCACTCCAGGCCGTGGGCTATCACGTCCAGAACGGCGTCCTGGGCTGCGGACAGGGACTCCCGGACCGCGGTGCGCTCATCCTTTGTGAAGTCGCCGAGCACGTGCTCGACGCCGTCTGCGTCCGGCAGCGGCCGGCCGATGCCGATGCGCATCCGCGGTATGTCACGGCTGCCCAGCGCATCGATGATCGACTGCATTCCGCGATGGCCACCGGCGCTGCCTGATGCTCGTATGCGCAGCTTCCCTAGGGGCAGGTCCATGTCGTCGTAGACGATGAGCATGTCGGGCGGTGCCGTACCGAAACGGGTCACCAGGTAGGCGAGTGCATCGCCGCTTCGGTTCATGTACGTTCGCGGCTTGGCCAGCACGACCGACTCGCGCTCGACCTGTCCCTGCCCCAGCACAACGCTGCTGCGCCGCTGTGAGAGGGCAATGCCGGTGTGTTTGCTCAGCCCATCGGCGCACAGGAAGCCGACGTTGTGGCGGGAGCGTGCGTAGGCGCGGCCGGGGTTGCCCAGCCCGACGATGAGCTTCATGGGAGTTCCGACCGCCACGAGCGAGGCACGAGAAGCACGGTGGTCATGCCTCGCTGATCAGTTCCAGGAACGCAGGCTCGTCCAGCAGCGTGGTGCCCAGCTTGCGCGCCTGGTCCAGCTTGGAGCCCGGGTCTTCACCGGCCACCAGGTAGGCTGTCTTGCGGCTCACGCCGCTGCTAACTGACCCGCCAAGCTCCTTGATGCGCGTCTCCGCCTGAGACCGGGTAAGGCTCGCCAGTCGGCCCGTGACGACGAACTGCACACCGCGGAGCGGAAGCTCGACAGGCTCCCTGGGGGAATCGTCTACAAGCCGCACTCCGGCCCGCTGCAGCTTGCGCAGTATCTGGCGGTTAGCCTCGTTCCGGAAGTAGCTTTCGATGCTCTCGGCTATTCTCGGGCCGACTCCGGGAATCTCCGACAGCTGCTCCTTGGTCGCGCGGGACAGCGTCCACAGGTTCCGGTAGTGCGATGCCAGAGTCTCCGCCATCTCATACCCCACGTGGAGGATGCCCAGCGCGAAAAGCACGCGGGCCGGCGGGCGCTGCTTGCTGCGCTCCAATGCGGCGATGACGTTGTCGGCGCTCTTCTCGGCCATGCGCTCCAGCGGGAGCAGGTC
>DAOUKJ010000037.1:0-60438 GCA_034421435.1 Dehalococcoidia bacterium
GCCCACCTCTTCGAGCACCTCATGTTCGAAGGGTCAAAGCACCACAACAGCGGCTACTTCGAGCCTCTGCAGGAAGTGGGCGCAACCCTCAACGGCTCCACCACGCCCGACAGGACCAACTACTGGGAGAACCTGCCGTCCCACTACCTGGAGCTTGCACTCTGGCTGGAGTCGGACAGGATGGGCTTCCTGGTGGACGCCCTGGAACAGCGCAGGTTCGACATCCAGCTTGACGTGGTGAAGAACGAGCGGCGGCAGAGCTACGAGAACCGGCCCTACGGCGTGTCCGGCATCCACCTGCAGGGCGCGGTATATCCTCTGCCCCATCCATACCACTGGCCCACCATCGGCTTTCACGAGGACCTGGATCAGGCGACACTGGAGGACGCGATCGCATTCTTCCGGATGTTCTACACGCCATCCAACGCGAGCCTGGTCATCGCCGGGGACATCCGCCCGGAGCAGGCCGCCGAGCTTGCCGAGCGCTACTTCGGCGACATTCCGCCCGGTCCTGCACTGCCACGAGCAACCCGCACCGACTCGCCGTTGCAGGGCCGCGCAGACCTCACGCTCCACGACAAGGTGACGCTTCCCCGCTGGTCGATCGTGTGGCCCACCGTGCCGCGCTTCCACCCGGACGAAGCCCCGCTCTCAGTGCTGGCCTCCCTGCTCAGCGAAGGCAAGAGCTCAAGGTTGCACCGATCGCTGGTGTACGAACGGCGAATAGCGCAGAGCGCGGCGGTCCGCCACGGCCCGGCAGAGATCGCCGGCGACTTTCACATGGACGTGACGGCGGCGGCAGGCCATACCGCCGAGGAGGTCGCTGAGGCTGCGCTCGCCGAGATCAGGCGTCTTCAGGACGCTCCGCCCCTGCCGGAGGAAATGGAGCGCGTCCGAAACCGCATCGAGTGGCAGCAAGTGCGCCTGACCGCCAACATCGGAGGGTTTGCAGGCAGGGCCAACCGCCTCAACTCCTTCAACGTGTTCGCGGGAGATCCGGGAGGAATCAACCTGGACATGGAGCGTTTCCTGGCGGTGCAGCCGGAGGACGTGCAGCGGGCCGCGCGAGTGTACATGGGCGAGCGGCAGGTGCAAATGGTGGTCCTGCCGGAGCCGTCCAGGAGCTACGCCGTCGCAGGCATCGACCGCACGCAGCGCCCGTCACCGGCGGCGCCCGCCGCGTTCAGCCCACCCCTGCCTGCGCGGCGGCGGCTGTCGAACGGCCTGGAGATTCTGGTCGTCGAGAAGCGGGAGCTCCCGGCAGTGTCATTCGCACTGGTGTTGAACACCGGCGCGGCCGGAGACCCGGTGTCGCTTCCAGGACTCGCATCCTTAACCACGGCCATGCTCCAGGAGGGCACTGCCGCCCGCACGAGCAATCAGATTGCCGACGAGATGGAGTTCATGGGCAGCCAGCTGGCCACAATGACCGGAAGGGAATCTACGACCCTGGCAGCAGAGACACTGACGCGGCACTTCCCCAAGGCACTGGAGATTGTGGCCGACCTGGTGCAGAACGCGGCCTTTCCCGACGACGAGCTGGATCGCGTTCGCAGGGAGCGGCTCACGTCGCTCAGGCGGATGCGGGACGATTCGACAGCCATGGCCGGACGCCATGCCCCCGGCCTCATTCTGGGCAGGGAGAGCGCCTTCGGCCATCCCCTGAGCGGCACCGAGGAGTCCGTCGAGGCCATCTCACGCGAGGACATGGCGGACATCTACGGCCGCAACTACGGGCCGGAGGGAGCTACGCTGGTGGTTGTGGGAGACGCGTCGCTTGCAGAGGTCGCGGAGCTGGCTGAGCAGTGGCTTGGAGACTGGAAGGTCTCCAGCGGCGACGGCACCACCCCCGTCGCGCCGGTTGAAGAAGTCGCGTCAACCCCCACCACTCTGTACCTGCTGGACAAGCCCGGCGCCGCGCAGTCCGTCATTAGAGCCGGGCTGACAAGCGTAGAGCGCCAACATCCCGACTACCCCGCGCTTGCGCTGCTCAACCACCTGTTCGGCGGCCAGTTCACCGCAAGGCTGAACATGAACCTGCGCGAGGACAAGGGTTATAGCTACGGCTACCGCTCGTGGTTCGAGTGGCATCGCGGCCTGTCGGTGTTCATGGCGGGCGGTGGCGTGCAGACCGAGGTCACGCGCGAGGCGGTTGAGGAGACACTTCGTGAGCTTCGCGACTTGGTCGGCGAGAGGCCCGTCACTGAGGCGGAGTTCGAGGCGTCCAAGGCGGCCATGCTGCGGCAGTTCCCATCGTCGTTCGAGACCTCGTGGCAGGTTCTGGAGCAGCTTGTGCACGCCGTGTCCTTCAACCTCCCCGACGACTACTACCAGACACTTCCCGCCGCCATTGAGGCGGTGACGCTGGACGACGTGAGACGCGCCGCAGCGGAGAACATCGACAACAGCAGGCTGACGCTGCTGGTCGTGGGCGACCGCGAGGCTATCGAGCCGGGTCTGCGTGAAGTTGGCATCCCCGTACGCCTGCTGGACCAGGATGGGCTGGAGGACCAGGAGTGAGTCTCCCTCGCGCTCAGTCCGGGGCCGCCCCGCTCCGGCGAGCCGGATGTTCCAGGCCCGCAGGTTTGCACCGACTCCAGACCCTCGTTCGCTTCCGCGGGGATTCATGGAGCTGAGCCTTGGCCCGGCCATAGGGCTGTTCCTGGCAGCCGCCGTGGTGATAGTGGTGGCGGCGGCATTCCTGACAACTTCCGCGGACGTCATCGCCACCCGGATGGGCCTCGGGCGTTTGTGGGTTGGGGGGCTGATGCTGGCGGGCGCCACGTCTTTGCCGGAGCTGGTGACGGTCGTTTCCGCCGCCCTCGGCGGCTCCGCCGACCTCGCTGCCGGGAACATCTTTGGCGCCAACATGCTCAACGTCAGCAAGCTGGCCGTCCTGATGGCCTTGTTTGGCGGGCGCGAGATATTCCGGCAGCTGGCGCCTCAGCAGTTCTGGGTTGCGGGATCAGCCCTGCTGCTCACGGCTATGGCCACGCTCTTCGCCGCCTCACAGATCGACTTCAAGCTGATGGCGGTGAGCATCCCTGCCATAGCCATCATAGTGGCTTACGTGGTCATGTTCCGCATTCTGCGCCGGTTCAGCATGCAGGCCAAAGAGTCCGCGGAGGCAGAAGAGGGGCCTGCGCACTCGCTGAGGTGGGGATGGACGGTGTTCCTCGCTGCAGCAGCCGCGATATTCGTTTCCGGCCCCGCGCTCGCGATCAGCGGCGAGGCCATCGCGGACGCCACAGGAATAGGCTCCGGCTTCGTCGGCGTGCTGGCCCTGGGAATGGCCACATCCCTCCCGGAGATAACGGCGACGATGACCGCCTTCCGCATGAAGGCCTACGACCTCGGCGTGGCCAGCATGTACGGCACCAACTCCTTCAACATCGTGGCCCTGGCGGCCGCAGACCTGGCCTACTCGGACGGCTCGCTCTACAGCTTCACGACCGCAGGCACTGTCAGCGCCGGGGTGTTCGCCATTCTGGTCACGTCGCTTGGCATGGTGTGGCTCACGATGCGACGCCCGCTCAAGCTGTTCTCGTTCGTCGAGCCGAGCCCGACTCTATTCGTAGGCATCTACCTGGTCGGGCTGGCAGTGGTGTTCCAGCTGGCGTAGCGACGGGTCGGGATACGGCTCGTTCATCCTGCAAGCGTCATGCCCACCAGACTGCCGATGCCGAACGTGACCGCGGCAACCGCGACTCGCATCTTCGCGGGGACGTGCGGCCGGTCGGAGCTGCCGCGCTTCATCGATGACATGACATTAGCAGGCCGCCAAGCTCCGGCCTAGCACATCGCAGGTGGGGTATGCGAGAAGAGTCTGACGCGCCCTGAGGGTCAGCTCTCAGGCGAGTTCCGGACCATGAGCTTCACCAGGTCGTGCCGAGTGATTATGCCAACCAGCTCCTTGCCGCGCGTGACCGGGAGCCGGTGGATGCCCTTGCTGACCATCAGGTCTGCCACTTTGCCAACGGGGGCATCCTCCTCCAGTGTGACGACGGGTTGGCTCATCACGTCTCTGATTCGTCTGGCGCTCACCTCTCTGGCCACCATCTCCACCGTCTCCGGCCTGACGAACGAGCCCATGAGAGTGTACAGATGGTCCGCCATGGGCAGGAACTTGCGATGGAGGCCGAAGTCGGAGTGCGTGATAATGCCTGTCAACTGCCCATCCCGGTTGAGAACGGGCAGGCAGCTGGCGCCGTGCTCGAGCATAAGTGAAGCCGCCTCTGCGACCGTCGAGTCCTCCGTAGTGGTAACCGCGGGGCTGGTCATTATGTCGCGTGCGAGCATGTCCGCCTCCATCCAGGGCCCGGCCTCCTCACGCCTCACTCCGCCAAATTGCCCTGGCATTCGCAGGCCGCACCCGCGTGGGTGCTCCCCTGCCATTGATTCTACCGCATTCGGCCGCACATGTCCTGCACGCTCCGGCCTGGCTGTGCGTCCACTGAACACTCTCGCGCATGGCGCACATGGGCAGGCCGGCGCAGGCGGACGCCCCCCATCCTATCTCCGCGGCAACAGCTCCGGCAGGCGCGCTATCACGTCGTGGAAGTCGTTGAACGGGAAGTAGGGTATACCGTTGTCCTCGCAGTGCGCGCGAAGCCGGGCGCACGCGAAGACGTAGTCGGCCTGAGCAGCCAGGCAAGTGTCCGAGAAGCCGTCTCCCACGCTGATGACTGTGTAGCCCATGCCAGCGTACTTGAGCGCATGATAGCACTTGCATGCGCCTACCGAGTCGCAGACCTCCGGGCACTCGTCGTAGACCACGCGCACCCGCTCGCCCGCGTCGAACGTGCCTCGGCTGCTGAACACCGGCACGTCCGATAGTCCATTAGCCTCAAGCACCGGGCGGATGTAGAAGCCAAGCCCGCTGGACGCCACGTTCAGCGGTATGCCCGTCTCGCGGCACAGCTCCACCAGCTCTCGCAGGCCGGGTCTGACCACCGCCTTCTCCCGGACAAAGCGGGCCATCTCCTCTTCCCGGTCGCTGGGCAGACACCCGAACTCGCTAGCAAGGCACTCGCGGCCAACGATTTGACCGTCCTCACGCATTCGCCCGAAGCGGCGCCAGTCCTCAACAGCGTAGGCGTCCAGCAGCGCAACGCCCATGTCACGCTCCGTCACCGTGCCGTCGAAGTCGATCAGGATGGCCAGCTTGCCGGCGTATTCCAGCTGCGTCATGGGATTGACGGAATCAGCATTCGCGGGCGGCGAGGTCTAGCCGCCTGCGTCCTTCACCGCGCGGCGGTTGCGGAACAGGCCCGGCTCCACGAATGCGCTCGGCGAAGACGCGGCCTCGTCAATGACCTGCAACACGGACACGATAGCGGGGCTGTTCAGCAGCTGATCGCGCTTCTCCTGCGTGTCCGCCATAGGCTCGTAGCCCTCCAGCGACGCGTTCTGCCCGTCCAGTATCTCCGCCACCTTCATCAGAGCCTGCTCGATGTCGGCCTGGCTTATGACGTCGTGGAGTCTCCAGTTGGCCAGCACCGCGCTGTCGATACGCTCGGTGGCCCGGTCCTTCATCTCCTCCACCCGGTCGAAGTTCAGCACGCCGCTGCACCCTATGCCGCGGTTCACCCACGGCTCAGCGTAGGCCACCATGCTGTGGATATACCTCATGACCAGGCTCTCCTTCACGTCCGCGTTGGCCAGCTTGGAAGCGTCCAGCACAGGGAAGGACAGGAGCGCGTCCCTGCCGACGTTCTGCGCGGGCGCGTCCTCCATGGCCTGCTGAACCTCGTCCACGTCCACCATGTGATAGTGCATGGAGTGGAGGTCGCTGGGATACGGAGCGGGCACCCACGCCGTATTGCCGCCGGTTCGAGGGTGGTCTATCTTCCTCTGGAGCATCTCCGCCATTGCGCGGTTCCTGACCTGCATGCCCTTACCGATCTTGCCGCTCTTGTGGATGCCTGTCTGAATGCCCACGTTGACGTTGTGCCGCTCGTAGCTGGTATTGAACGTAGCGGCGGTAAGGTCGTCCCTCAGGTCGACTGGCCCGGCCTGCATCTGGACGCGAATCTGCGAGCCGGTGCGGTCCAGGAAGCCGGTGTTGATGAAGAACGTCCGGTCTTGCGAGGCCTTGAGCGCGTCCGAGAGCTGGAGGGTCATGCCGAGCTCCTCGTTCATGATGCCGATGAGGATTGTGCCCGACGCCAGGCCCAGCCGCTCCTCGATTGCCTCGAACAGCCTCATCTGCTCCGCGACCTCCTCCGCCGTACAGAGCTTGGGCGTGACCTGGTAGACGAATCCCCTGCTGCTGTTCGGCCCGCGGACAGGCAGGGCGCCCTCGCCGCCCTCTCTCGCCTCGCCGTTGGAGCCCTTGTCGTGCGACGTGGCTATGAGTGTGGTCAGCAGCAGGCCGACCATTCGCTCCGGCACCTCCTCGCCGTTGAGCGTGACCGCGTCGGTGTACATGTGCAGCGACACATTTCGCACGGACATCAGGCTGGTGCCCTTCAGCGTCTGGGCATTGCCGTCCGCGTCCGTATAGGTACGGTCGGAGTTGATGGTCTTGAGGTTGCCGCGGGAGCCGTAGGCCAGCAGGTCGCCCCGTATGACGCCAACGTAGTTGCGAAGCGCCGCCACCTCGTCCTCCGCGTCGACGACAGTCACAGCGTCCTCGAAGTCGATGATGTTGGTGAGCGCGGACTCCACCACCAGGTCGCGGAACTGCCCGTTCCCGGAGTCGACTACGCCACCGTCGTAGAGCTGTATCTGGAGTCTGAGCCCGTTGTCCGAGAGGTAGAAGTCCGAAAGCTCCCCGTTATCGTCCAGGTTGAACCCGACGAACTTCGACGGCTCCTGCAGCTTTGCCTGCCGCTCGTCGCGGGTGTGCGCTACCAGCTCGTACCGGCCGCCTTCACCGCGAGACACCGAGTACCGCCCGATGTCGTCGAACCGGACGCCTCCGTCCCATCCGGCCACGTGCTCGTCCAGGTAGGCGTTGGTCTCCTCAACCACCATCCGCAGCCGTGCGGGGCGCTGCTCGTCGCGGTCGATCTCCGGGTGCACGTCGCTGAGGAAGTAGGCGTCGTAGAGGCTGCCCCACCGGGCGTTTGCGCCGCCCACGACCATGCTGGCGTTGGTGACCGGCGTGACCAGCTCAGGGCCGTTCTGGTCCATCTCGGCGTCAAGCTGCGGCGTTGTCATGCGGAAGTCTACGGGGGCACTTGGGCTGAGGTAGCCGATGTCGATCATAAACCGCTCCAGGTCGGCGGCGTCCTGCGCGGCAGTCTCAGGCGTGGGGCGCCAGCCGCCGTTTCGCTTCTCGCGGTAGTAGTCGTCTATCTTGCCCTGGACCTCCTCGCGCTTGGCCAGCAGCTCCCGGTTGCGCGGGCCAAACTGCTCCAAGAGGTCGCCCAGGATGCGAAACACCTCGTCGGCGGTGCGCCCGGTGCCCTCAACTGCCTCGTCCCTTACAAACTCGTATAGGCGATCGTTTACCTGAAGCGTGCCGCCGGAGTCCAAACTGATCTGTGCCATGAGTAGCTCCTTGCCGGTGAATTGTTGAACTATCGATTGCGACGCCTGGCGATGAGGCGCGGCGTCGCCGGAAGGGGCATGTGCGCGCCTGCCATTATCGCCCATCACGCGAGCGGCCGCAACGGGTGTTGAGGGGTAGAGGCAGACTAAATCGGCTAGAAAACCCATCGGCAGGGTATAGAGCCAACTGGGCCGAGGAGAGTATGATATGCTGACCGAGACACCTAAGTAGGTTGTTGCAGGCAAGGTTGCTCTACGTGCGTAACCTGGGGTGAGGAGAATTGCATGACCGAGGCACTGGTTACCCCCAATGTCCTGACTTGGGCGCGCCTCCGTCGCGGTCTCGACTCCGCCGCGTTGGCTGGCAAGCTGAACGTAAAGCCGGAGGCCGTACAGAACTGGGAATCCGGCGAACGAAGGCCAACGTTTCGGCAAGCACAGCAGCTTGCCAAGAACCTCTACATTCCTTTCGGCTACTTGTACCTGTCTGAACCTCCCGTGGAGGAACTGCCCATTCGGGATTTTCGAACTCTGTCTGGCCGTCCCCAAATGCCGCCAAGTGCAGACCTCTTGGACTTGCTCAACGATGTGCTCGGAAAGCAGCAGTGGATGCGCGAATTCCGGGAGGCAGAGGGCTTCGAGTCGCTTCACTTCGCGGGCCGCTTTCGGTCTACAGACCCGGTAAATGAGGTAGCGGCCGACATCAGAGAAGTCATCCTCGTAGACGAAACTAGAAGGCAGGCTCCAAACTTCGAGGAGTTCTTGAGGCAGCTAATTCGTAACGCAGAAGCTGCGGGCATTATGGTCATGCGGAGCGGTGTAGTAGGCAACAACAATAACAGGCGTCTAGATATAGAAGAGTTTCGTGGCTTTTCTGTAAGCGATAACCTCGCACCCTTGATCTTTATCAATAGCAAGGACTTCAAGGGAGCTCAGATCTTCACGTTTGCGCACGAGCTAGCGCACGTCTGGTCGGGGGAAGGGGGTATATCCAATCCTGACTATGGTCTTCAGTCCGAAATTCAGGACGGCTCGGTCGAACGGTTCTGCGACAGGGTAGCTGCGGAAACCCTTCTGCCTAGCGAAGATGTGCTAGAGCAATGGGTGCCCGATGGCTCCAGCTTGGAATCGAAAGTCAAGAATCTAAGTGCCCGATACAAGGTAAGCGAAATGGTTGTATTGCGGCAAGCATATGACACCGGTTTCTTAGCGTCTTCTGCCTACAGGGAGGCCTTCGGCCAGCTCTTGAGCCGGTTCAGGTATTCGGAACCGTCGGGTGAACCTGGTGGGAACTTCCACAACACCTTGCTTGCCAGAAACGGCAGTGCTTTCACCGCCGCTGTCGTTTCCAGTGCGTCCCAAGGGAGCCTGCTGAGTAGCAGGGCTGCGGACTTGCTTGGGGTAACCGTCAAGGCTCTTCCCGGAATAGCCAGGCACATGTTTGGGAGCCCCTTGAACCTTGGCTGACTACTGGATCGATAGCAGCGTGTTCATTGAGGGGAAGAAGGGGCCCTATGGGTTCGACATTGCGCCTAGGTTCTGGAGTCTTCTAGACGACATGATAGCTGACGCACGCATAACGTGCCCAATCAGAGTTTACGATGAATTACGCAGTGTTCCGGACGAACTGAAAGATTGGGGCCAAGCGAGGAGAGAGTCGGGTTTATTCGTTGAACCCAGCGCTGTGGTGCAGAAGGCGTTTGCGACGATTGTCGAATACGTCACTCAGCACTATCCGGACAACCAAGATAGACGCAGGTTCCTCGACCGCGCAGACCCTTGGCTGATTGCTCACGCAATGGCCCAAGGAGGCACAGTTGTCACTTTGGAGGGGAGGGTTACGGGTATTTCCCAACAGGTTAGAATCCCCAACGTCTGCGATCAGTTCAGTATTCGCTGCATCACCACTTATGACATGCTGCGGGAGCTGGGGGCATCGTGGAACAGCTGAGGCGTTGTAGAAACACGCCGTGATTGACAGTATGGCAGTTCGTTGGCAAAGGGAGATGCTCCCCCCTACGATAGACTGCTCTTTCGCAAGCTCCGACTTCGCAACTAGATCGGTGAGCCGGTCATCCCCTGCATCCCGCGGATGAGCCACATTTCGCCCAGGTGGCTGAACCCGTGGGTCAACACGTTCTCCATCAGCACCTGCGTCGCAGAACGCTCGCCCATCGGCCGGACGGTGAAGATGCGCTCCAGGTCTGCGTCCGTGATCGACGCCAGATAGTCTTCCGAGGACTGCCAGACCGCGCGCATGTACGGCAGGAACTCCTCGATGGACGGGAGACGCAAGGCAGCTGCGTCCTCCGCGCTCATGCCGGTTCCCTGTGCCACCCGCTCCAGTCCGAACTTCTCGTGCCAGCCATCCTCCAGCCACACCGGCGGCCGCCGTTCCTGCAGCACGAAGCGCACCAGGTTGTCCTCCGTGCGCACGTAGTGCCACAGCACGAAGGCGAGGTGGATGCCGCCTCCGGGCGGCTGCCAGTGGAGCTGCTCAGGCGTAAGGTCGGTGGTGGCGGTCTCGAGGGCCTCGTGCAGGCGTTCCAGGTGTGAGCCGATCAGCTCTACGATAGCCATGTGTGCACCTCTCGATTGGGTTTATTTCGGCGGGACTGCCTCAGTATGTGGCTGCGGACACGCAACAGTCAAGGACGGAGCGCGCGCCCTATCCGCCCTCCAGCGCCTTGCGTATCTGCTCGCCCTCGCGACGCCAGAAGCTGAAGAGGATGGCCAGGTCAGTGCCCACGGAGAAGTGCCTCACGCCCATGTCAAGGTACTGCCTCGCCTGGTCCGCCGTGCCAATCTCAGCCCGCGGCGGCACGCCCATCCTGAGGGCAGTCTGAAACACCCGCAGACGTGCCTCCTCCACCTCCGGGTGGCCGGGGTTGCCTGGCTGGCCGATGTTCATCGAGAAGTCGGCGGGACCCCACTGCACCATCTCTACTCCGGGTTCGCTCAGGATCTCCTCCAGGCAGTCCAGCGCGCCCTTCTTCTCGATCATGAACGCGAGCACCGTATCGGCGATTAGTTGAACGTACTCAGGCGTCCCGCCATAGCCCATGTAGGTGTTCCGGCGGGTGGCCACGCCGTAGAGGCCGCCGTGGTCGGGGTGGTCCGGCCTCACGGCCTTGATGCACTCCCGCACGTCTTCGATGCTGCGCAGGTCGGTGAATAGCACGCTTCCGAAGCCCGCGCCAATTCCGCGCTGCGCAAGGTAGGGCATGAGGCTCTGGTCGATCTTGATCATTGCCCCCATGCCGTAGAGCTCGGCGGCGCGACACAGGTTGTCGAGGTCGTGCAGGTCGGAGGAGCCGTACTCCGCCACGAACTCCACGTAGTCGTACAGCCCAGTGTTGCCGAGGGCCTCGATCTCCGCGGGCCAGACGCCGACCACGTGGGTACTGAGCGTCGGCTCGCCCGCCGCCAGCTTTTCTCTGAGCACGTTCCGCCTTGGCATGTTCACGTCCTCCGTTCTTGGGAAAGCTGCACATATCCTATCGGCATATCTCAACCGCGTCCATGCTTGTTGAGGCTCTTGTTCCGCGGTGCAGTCGCAGGGCTACGGGGTGCAACGGCGGTAAGAAAGAGCCGGAGGAAGTAGGAGGAATCTGAAATTGAAGTCATCCCACGCTTGGGCAACCAATGGGAATGATATACGATAGTACCAGAGATCCCAAGGGAGAGGGCATCAACCAAACCACCATAGGCGGAGGGCGTGGGGGTGAGTTCTTCGGGGCCTAGGGAGAGATATATGACGCACGACGAAGAGATTGCTACAGCGCGGCCGTTCGGACGCGAAGAGGTAGTGTACCAAGCCGTTCTGGATGGGCGCTTGCAGGTAGACGAACGGGGCAGGGTGTGGCGGGCTGAGGGGCGACGTGGCGAGAGGCCTGCGCACGGGGGGAAATACTGGCGGGTTACGGTTAGTGTGAAGGGCAGGTTGCGCAACACCCTGTCGCACAGGTTAGTGTGGTTCCACACATACGGAAGGATACCTGACGGCTTAGTCGTGAATCACAGGGATGGAAATGGTCTGAACAACGACCCGCAGAATCTCGAACTCGTCACTCATGGGGAGAATAGCAAGCATAGGTACCATATACTAGGACGGCAGAACCTGACGAAGGAAGTTGTAGATAGAGGGCGTCGGGATTCCACCTTCGCGTTGCGTAAAAGCCAGGCCTATAGAAGAATGAGCCCTCAGGCGGGTCTCCAACTAGACACCCTTCGACAAGGAGCCTTGGCAGCAGTGGAGGACACCACCAAGGGAGCGGTGTACGGATGGTTAGACAACCACAAGGACGTTCTCGCGGAGCTTCTGGAGGAGCACAGTCCTAACCAAGTAGCGGCCGCCCTGGAACTGAATCTGAACACGCTCAACGGCTGGCGCCGGCGTCGCGGGCTGCAGAGGGCGGGAACTCATATGACGCGCTGCGGCGGCGCGGAGGATGGTAATGCGAGAGGACATGGGCAAGGGTCTCTTCAGGGACTAAGCTCAGTCAGGAGAGAATTACGATTATGGGCGATTTGGCAAGCCTAGACTTGGCCAACGAGAATGTTTGCAGCGTCCGCGTCTGTACAGACTTTATGGAATAGCGCTGAGCATCATCCGTAAACCTGCGGGTTGGCGCAGTTGGGCAGGCGGCTGCCTTCCAGACCTGCAATCAGGTTGTCGACGGCCATGTTGGCCATACGCAGGCGCGTAGCCACGCTTGCGCTGGCGATGTGGGGCGCGATGACGACGTTGGGCAGCGTAAGCAGCTCGTCGCGAGGGTCGATGGGTTCGACGGCGGTGACGTCGAGCGCGGCCATCGCGGGCCTGCCTCGCCGCAGCGCCGCCACGAGCGCGTCCTGGTCCACCACGCCGCCGCGCGCCGTGTTCACCAGCATGGCCGTGTCCTTCATCATCGCAAGCTCACGCTCGCCGATCATGTGCCGCGTGTCCGCGTTGAGCGGCACGTGCAGCGACACGAAATCCGACTCGCGCAGCAGCTGGTCCAGCGGCGCGGGTTCTGCATTGATGTCCAGGGGCGCAGGAGCGTTCGACCGCCGGGTGTAGAGTACGCGCATCGAGAAGCCCTGCGCGCGCCGCGCCACCGCCTGCCCTATGGCACCGAATCCCACGATGCCCAGCGTGGCGCCGTAGAGGTCGCGGCCCAGAAGCACGGTTGGGCCCCACGTCTGCCACTGACCCGCCCGCACGTAGGCGTCTGCCTCCACAATGCGCCGCGCGGCTGATGTGAGCAGCGCGAAGGCGAAGTCCGCCGTCGTCTCAGTGAGCACACCGGGCGTGTTGCCGACCGGAATGCCGCGCGCCGTGGCCGCAGCCAAGTCGATGTTGTCCGTACCGACCGCCATGTTGCTGACCACGCGCAGGCCAGGCGCGGCCTCCAGCAGCGCCGCATCAATGCGGTCGGTCAGCAGGCACAGGACGCCGTCCGCCATGGCGGCGCGCTCCCGCAGGCTGTCGTAGTCGGGCGGCATGTCGCTGTCCCACAGGTCAACCCGGAAGCCGCCGGCCAGCCGGTCCAGCGCCTCCTGCTGCAGCCGCCGCGTGACGAAGACTCGTGGCAGTTCACCGGCCATTGCGCTTCCCTCCCGTGAGCGCGGCCACCGCGCGGGCGGTTGCCACCTCTATTCGGTGCAGTGTGTCGGCAGCTCCGTTCTGCGACGGCGCAAGCTCGAAGACTCGCTCAATCCCAATCGCGGACGCGCCGTCAGCGCCCAGTGCATCGCTTCCAACGATGGCGGCCACCTCCGGCCTGCCGTGCTCCCTCGCCATAGCTGCCACGCCGCAGACTCCCTTGCCCGAGAGCGTCTGAGCGTCAAGCCGTCCCTCGCCCGTCAGCACCAGGTCCGCGCCCGCCAGCGAGTCCGCTAGGCGCACCGCCTCGCTCACCACCTCGAATCCCGGTCTCAGCGATGCGCCGCAGAACACGACGAGCCCTGCACCGAGCCCGCCGGAAGCCCCGGCTCCGGGCATGTCACGCACGCTCAGCCCCACCTGCTCGCTAACCACATCCGCAAAGCGGCCTAGCGCAGCGTCCAGCGCCTCGATCTGTTCGGGTGTTGCTCCCTTTTGTGGCCCGAACACGGCTGAGGCGCCATCCGGTCCGCACAGGGGGTTGGTCACGTCGCAGAGCGCGGTCACGCTCGTCGCGGACAGTGCGGCATGCGCGGCCTCGCGATCAATGGAGGCGAGACACGCAAGGGCAGCGCCTCCCTTCGGCAAGTCACAGCCGCCATCGTCCAGCGCTCGAAAGCCGAGAGCCTGTGCCATGCCCGCGCCGGCGTCATTGGTGGCGGAATCGCCCAGGCCGACCAGAATTCTCCGGTGGCCGCCGTCCAGAGCAGCCCGGATGAGGTCTCCGGTGCCGCGGGTTGTCGTAACGGTCGGATCGCGCTCTGAGTCCTCGAGAAGCGCAAGGCCGGAGGCAGCCGCGGTCTCGATGACCGCCGTCTCGCCGTCGCCGAGCACGCCCCAGCGCGCGTGGATTGGACGGCCCAGCGGGTCGGCGGCCGGCGACGTGACCCAGCGTCCGCCTGTGGCAGTCACCAGCGCGTCAACCGTGCCGCCGCCGCCGTCCGCAATAGGTATGACGGCCACGTCCGAGTCCGGCGCGACGCTCAACACGCCGCGGCGCATGGCCTCCGCCGCATCGGCGGCAGACGCCGTGCCCTTGAACGCCTGTGGAGCCACCACAATCCTCATTGCGCCTCGCGATCGTAACTGAACGTGCGCTGACGGCCGTCACAATTGTACCGCATAGGCATGTGCCGGTCGAGCTAAAGCAGATTTCACTCGCTGGGCCGCAATCCGATATTGACAACGCACACAGCAGCGTTATAATCCGCTCCAGCATGTCGATTCACACCTCAATACGCGGCTTCCACGCCCTGCTTGCAGCACTGTTCCTTACGGTGGTGCTGGTGGTGGCCTGCTCGCCGGATCCCACGGCCACACCCGTCCCCACCAATACCCCTGTTCCCACGCCAACCCCAACCGCAACGCCCACTCCCGAACCAACGCCTACCCCGACGCCGGAGCCGACTCCTACGCCCGCGCCCTCAACCGACATGATGCCCGGGCTCATGATGGACATGACCGGCGGCGACCTTATGGCCATGATGAGCGCGGAGGAAATCGAGTGCGTGCAGGCCGCGGTCGGCGATGAGGGCCTCGCAGCGATGGAGACTATGTCCGTCTTCCTGCTCTCGGACTCTATGGCAATGGTCGCGGACTGCTTCTCACCGGCGTTGACGGCTATGCTGTCCATCGCTTTCTTATCCGCCCAAGTCGGCGGCCTGACCGACGAGAGCACCGCCTGCCTCACGGACTTCTACGCGGAGTACGGCGCCACGCCCCCGGACGGGAGCGACCCGGCCGAGGAAATCGTGTACACATTCACCTTTCTGCTGTGCCTGACCGATGAGGAGGCGGAGGCCCTAACCCTCGAAGGAGACGACGCTCCGGCCCCTTCAGAGTTGCGGTGCCTGACCGCCCAGACGGACCAGGAGACACTCACCCTGCTGCTCACCAGTTTCATGGATCTGTTCTCGGGCAACGCATCGCCGGAGGTGTTGGTGGCGATGCAGGAAGTGCAGGCCGCCGCGGAGGTCTGCGGCGTCGACCTCCTGACGTTGGGCTGAGACGCTCCGCGCGCCTCACGTTGACACCTCTCCGGCCGCCCGAATATAGTTCGGCTATCCCCGTAGTTTCTCGCATTCCACGCATGGAGGCGCATCATGGCTCAGGAGTTCGGACAGGGCGAGTTTCGCTACACCTACGTTGAGGACTGGGCCAAGCTGCCCGCAGGCATGACCTTCGTGGAGTGCCCCGGCGTGGCCGTGGACTCCCAGGACCGGGTCTTTGTGCTGACACGCGGGGAGCACCCGATCATCGTCTTCGACAGGGACGGCAACTTCCTGCGCACTTTTGGCGAAGGCCATTTCAGCAACCGCACGCACGGCCTCTACATCGCACACGACGACTCGCTGCTGGTCGCCGACGACGGGCTACACACCATCCAGAAGTTCAGCCCGGACGGCCAGAAGCTCATGGAAATCGGAGAGAGGAACCACCCGGCGCCAAGGTGGAGCGGGCAGCCGTTCAACCGGCCGACCTCCGCCGCCATCATGCCCAGCAACGGCGACGTCTACATCTCCGACGGCTACGGCAACTCCCGCATCCACGCCTACACCGCCACCGGTGAGTACCGCTTCTCGTGGGGCGAGCCGGGCATAGACGCAGGCCAGTTCATCCGGCCCCACAACATCGCCTTCGACGCTGACGACCGGGTGTACGTGGTGGACCGGGAAGCGCACCGCATCCAGATATTCTCGCCGAACGGCGAGTTCATCACGATGTGGAGCAACATTCACCGACCCGACTCGATGGTGCTGTGGCAGGACCACATCTACATTGGAGAGCTCAACGGGATGCCGGGCGTGGACGACGCCCCCGGGCTGGGCCATCGCGTAGGCATCTACACCCTGGACGGCGAGCTTGTGTGCCGGTTCGGCGACAAGGATGAGGGCGAGGGAGCAGGCCAGTTCATCGCGCCCCACGGCATCGCCGTAGACTCGCGCGGCGACATCTACGTCTCCGAGGTCTCGTACACCATCCGCGGGTCGCACATGGACCCGCCGAGGGAGCTGCGCAGCCTGTCCAAGTACAGCCGCGTGTGAGGCGTCGGCTTCCCCGTCGTGGTACAATTGTGACTGGAGAAGCCGATGACCACCGTTGAAGCCAACGCCGCTCGCATATTCCAGGATGCCCGCCGCATGGCAGACTCCGCGCTGGAGCGCATGGCGGCCGGCGATGTCCGAGACGCTGCGGAGAAGGCGTGGTGTGCTACCGTCCGAGCCACGGAGGCGCTGGTGCTCGCCCGCACGGGGCAGGAGCCGGAGACGTCTACCGCCGCGGGCCGTCGGCTTTCCGCTCTCACCATGGACGATCCATCGCTGGTGAACCTCCGATTACGCTATTCCGATCGCCAGAGGGTGCTGCACGGTGAGTGCTTCTACCACGAATACTGCCAGCCTGTGGTAACGGAACGGCTCATCAGCGAGACCGCGGACTACGTGCGAGACGCCGAGCGTCTGGCGCAGAAGTAGAGCCTCCTCCTCTCTCTGTCCACTCCTGCCCTCGCAGGAGTCCATCCTCGCACCACCCCTCTGGATTGCGGCTTGCGCCGCAATGACGGACGAAGGCCGGTTCGCTGCTCCCTTCGCCGCTAGCCGCGGCCTATGTAGGGCATCTTGGTTGCCATGATAGTCATGAACTGCACGTTGGCGTCCAGCGGCAGGTTGGCCATGAACAGGATCGACTCCGCCACGTGCTCCACGTCGAACGTCGGCTCGACCGCCACCTCGCCATGAGCCTGCGGCACACCGTTCTCCATCCGCTGTGTCAGGGCCGTCAGGGCGTTGCCGATGTCTATCTGGCTGCAGGCGATGTTGTAGCGCCGCCCGTCCAGTGATATCGACCTGGTCAGGCCGGTCACGCCGTGCTTGGAGGCGGTGTAGGGCGCGGAGTTTGGCCTTGGCACGTGGGCGGAAATCGAGCCGTTGTTGATGATTCGCCCGCCCATCGGTTCCTGGGCCTTCATGATCTTGACGGCCTCTTGAGCGCACAGGAAGACCCCGGTCAGGTTGGTGTCCACCACCCTCTTCCACTGCTCAAATGTCAGCTCCTCGAAGGGCACAGGAGGCGCTCCCGAACCGGCGTTGTTGAACAGCACGTCCAGCCTGCCAAAGGTCTCGTGCGCTTTGGCGAATAGGGCTTGGACGGCCTCCGGGTCGGTGACGTCCGTGGGCACGGGCAGCGCCCGCGACGCCGAATCGCCCGCCTGCTCGACTGTCTCCTGCAGCGTTTCGGTGCGGCGGCCGGCCAGCACAACCGAGTACCCGTCACGAAGCAGGGCCAGCGCGGAGCTACGCCCAATACCTGACCCGGCGCCGGTTACCATCGCTATCCTTCCGTTGGGCTCCATGTCCGAAACCTCCCTTATGGTTTCCGCTTCCCGAGTGCGCCGCATCCCCTGGCTCCCGCTTCCGCGGGAGTGGTGTGGGTGAGCGGGAGTGGTGTGGGTGAGCGGGAGTGGTGCGGGTTACGCTCTTGTCACTGTCGTATCGCTTGTTGTCGCCGCGGCCAGGGCCTCAGAGCATCTGGAGCGGAGCCTCGGCGCTACACTCGTATGTCCCTGCGCTGAAAGCCCGCGTATGCTGCGCCCAGGCACACCAGCACCACAACCAGCATTACGCCCGCGTGCGCCGGATTCAGGCCGTGCAACAGCGGCGAGTCGCCGTTGTAGTAGTGCATCAGCGAGAGCCAGCGCGTCGGCTCCATGACCTCCGACAGCAGGCTCAGCGTGTTTAGCACCCACCCGCCTGCCACCACGGAGGCGCCGACCGCAACGCTCAACCCGTGACGGCCCGTCACTGCGCCGACGGTGAATGACACGCTTCCGAATGCCAGCCCAAGCAGCGCCAGGCTCAGGCACATCTCCGCAAGCCTCACCACTCCGATGTCCATGCCCACGACGCGCGATCCAACCACCAGCACTACCCACGTGAACGACGAGAGCTGTGCTACGGACACCGTCATGGATGCGTACTTCTCCAGCAGCAGCCTGCCGCGGGAGACCGGCTGCGACAGCAGCAGCTCGATCGTGCCGGAGCGCTCCTCGCCGGCAACCGCGCCGCTGCCGCGTCCGACCGCGAAAACTGCCATGAGCATCGGCATCATGAACCCGAACAGCTCGGCGTTCAGGTAACCCGCTGGCGTGGAGAAGCCCGCCAGGTCAGATGCGCCGAACATCGCCATCAGGCTGTCGGGGTACTGGTCGACCAGCTCCTGCAGGCCCTCAATTCCCTCAATCGTAGGGTAGAACCCGACCATCACGCCAACCAGGATTCCGGCCCCAAGGCTCCACCACGCCTGCGACCTGCGCTGGTCTCGCAGGGTCTTCAGGAACACGCTGCTGAGCAGCCCGCCTCTCACCGACGCCCCGGCGGGCCTCCCTTGCAATACCTGCTGTTGACTCATGGCTGCTCCTCCTCTCCACCGCCGTAGTAGGCCAGGAACGCCTCCTCCAGGCTCGGCTCTCGTGTGGTCACGTTGACGATCTCATAGCGGCCCGCGGCCTTGAACAGCTGCGCCAGTGACCCCTCGATGTCGCACCGCAGGAAGCCGTCCGAAACGCTCATGTTGCGCACGCCGGACAGACCCTCGAAATCGCCCGCGGCCACCGGTTCGCCGAACTCGATCTCCAGGCTTCGCACGCGCCTGCCCCGCAGCGTGTCCACGTCCTCCACGG
The DNA here is from genome assembly GCA_034421435.1 of Dehalococcoidia bacterium. Classification (GTDB taxonomy): domain Bacteria; phylum Chloroflexota; class Dehalococcoidia; order Lucifugimonadales; family UBA2985; genus JAPPHY01. The sequence goes on from DAOUKJ010000037.1 coordinate 18,822, forward strand.
CCACTATCCGCCCGTCCCGTATGATGCCCACGCGGTTGCAGATGTCCTCCACCTCCGGCAGCACGTGGGACGAAAGGAACACCGTCCTGCCGTCCTCGTGCGCCTCCATCAGCAGGCTCTTGAACTCCTCCTGCATGAGCGGGTCGAGGCCACTGCTCGGCTCGTCCAGCACCAGCACCTCCGGCTTGTGCATGAACGCCTGGATGACGACCACCTTCTGGCGATTGCCGCGGGAGAGCGTGTCGATGCGGCGGGAGAGGTCGCACGACAGCCGCTCCGCCAGCCGGTCCACCTCCCGCCAGTCGACGCCTCCGCGGAGGCTTGCGGCGTAGGTCAGGTGCTCGCGGCCGGTCAGGCTGCCGTACATGCCGGGGTCGCTCGGCACGTAGCCCACGCGCCGGCGTACTTCGATGGCGTCCGCCTGCGCATCGAAACCCATCACCTTCAGCGAGCCGCTCGTCGGCCGTATGAGGTCGAGCAGGATTCGAATCGTCGTGCTCTTGCCTGCGCCGTTGGGACCGAGGTAGCCGAATATCTCCCCGGGCATCACTTCCAGATCAACATCTATGACGCCGCGCTGGGAGCCATAGAACTTGGTGAGCTTCTCAAGCCGGATGGCGGGCTCAGTCACGATTCCTCCTGCGCCTTTCCCGGCCTGAACCGCATGGCCGACCAAACGTCGTCCAGAGACACCTGCCGCACGCCTCGCAGTCCCTCACGCCTGAGCATGTCCCACAGCACGTCGCGGTTGAGGTCGGTGCCGAGCTGGCCGGCTTTCGGATAGGCGATGTATGCGATGGCGTCGCGCCGCGCCGCCTCCACGAACGGTGCCGAGTGCGGCGCAACCTCCGATGAGTCCCGCACGAATACGAGCACTGCGTCGGCCTGTTCGCCGGGGCCGGCAGTTCTAGTGGACTCAGGCAGTTCGAGTGAGAAATCCTCCGGCGCGTTGCCCACCAGCACGGAGGCTCCCGGCTTTATCTGCAGCTTCGCGGCGACATCCATAACGCTTTCCCCGTAGCGATAAGTATACATCATGGGATGATGCACAACAGATGGCTTGTCGTGATATAATGGCGACCATCTAGGGGCCGCCGTGCGTATGGACTCGTAGCCCGCACCCGGCCGCCCAAAACGGCGGATCAAGGAGGATGCGATGGCAGAGGTGTTCGAAGGACTCAAGGTCGTGGACTTCACCGAAGGGATGCTGGGAGCGGTGGCCACCATGGTGCTGTCGGACTTCGGGGCCGACGTGGTCAAGGTGGAACCGCCCGGAGGACACCGGTCCAGGAGCATCCCGGCAGCCCAGCAGTGGAACCGCGGCAAGAGGAGCGTGGTGCTGGACCTGGAGAACGCTGAAGACCAGGAGAAGGCGCGACGGCTGTCGCTTCAGTCGGACGTGGTCATCGAGAGCTTCACACCCGGCGCAACGTCCCGCATGGGCATCGACTACGAGACGCTCAGCGCCCAGCGCCCCGATCTGGTGTACGTGTCGCTGACCGGCTGGGGCCAGAAGGGCCCTTACGCCCACTACAAGCCCTACGAGGGAGCTGTCGCAGCCAAGATCGGCAGGATGATGGTCTTCTCAGGGCAGGCCAACCGGCCGGGGCCTCACTACTCCGCGGTTCAGACCGCGACCCACGCAGCCAACATGGGCGCCGTGCGCGGCATCATCGCCGCCCTCCACGTGCGAGACAAGACGGGCCAGGGACAGAAGGTTGAGACCAGCCTGATGCAGACAATGAACCTCTACGAGTTCATTGACCTGGTCTTCTGGCAGATGATGGTCCGCTTCCCGGACATATTCACCGAGCACCCGTGGCTGCGCGGTTACCCCACGCTGGCCTACATACCGGTACGCACCAAGGACGGCGAGTGGATACAGATGGCGAACACCGTGCAGCGCCTCTTTGTGGCTATGATGCACGACATCGGCCTGGGCTACATCTTCGAAGACCCGCGCTTCGAGAAGGCGCCCGTGCTCCTGCCAGAGGACCGGGAGGAACTGCGAATGATCATGCTGGCCCGCTTCCAGGAGCAGACCCTGGAGGAGTGGATGGACCTGTTCATCAACAAGACCAGGGACGTGGCAGCAGAGCCATACCGCACTTCCGAGCAGGGCATGACCCATCCGCAGATGATCCACAACGGCCACGTCAGGGACGTGGAAGACCCGGTTGTCGGAATGATGAAGCAGCTAGGCCCAATCTCGCTCATGTCGGAAACGCCTGGCAGGATTCAGGGGCCTGCGCCGCTCCCCGGCCAGCACACGGAGGAGGTGCTGGCGTCGCTGAACGGCTCCAACGGCCATCATGCCAACGGCTACGGCTCCGAGCCTCTGCCGAAGCATCCGCTCGAGGACGTGACGGTGCTGGACCTGGCCACGGTCATCGCCGGGCCGCTGGGCTGCGCCCTCTTGGGCGAGATGGGCGCAAGGGTGATCCGCATCGAGCCGCCCGGAGGCGACCTGCTGCGCGGCATGTCCAAGGGCGTAACCGCAAACAAGACCATGGCCGGCTCGGAGGGCGTGTGCCTTGACCTGAGCACGGAGGAGGGTCGCAGCATAGTGCATCAGCTGGTGGCCAAGGCGGACATCCTGGTGCACAACATGCGCCCCGGCGCGCCGGAGCGCGTGGGCATAGGTTTCGACCAGCTCATGGAGATCAACCCGCAGCTGGTCTACGTCTACGCCGGAGGCTACGGCCCCACCGGCCCGCACTCGCACCGTCCGTCCATGCACCCCATACCCGGCGCCGTCTGCGGAGGCGTGGTCACTCAGATGGGCAAGGGCGCCATACCGCCCGCCGACCAGGAAATGACGCTGGAGGAGATCAAGGAGACCTCGCGCCGGTTCGGCCGCGCCAACGAGGGCAACCCAGATCCCAACTCCTCGATGGCCGTCTCCGTGGCGGCCCTGCTGGGCTTCCACGCCCGCAAGCGCACCGGCAAGGGCCAGTACGTGACATCGTCCATGATCCAGGCAAACGCCTACGCCAACGCCGACGACTTCTTCTGGTACGAGGGCAAGCCCGGGCGACCCCTGCCCGACGCCGACGGCTACGGCCTCCACGCGCTCTACCGCCTCTACGAGGTCCAGAAGGGCTGGGTGTTCCTGGCCGCCCCTTGGGAAGAGGAGTGGCAGGCGCTCTGCGAGACCATCGGCCGACCGGACCTGCTCACCGATACGCGCTTCGCCACGGCTGAGGCCCGCCGCGAGAACGACGACGCGCTGGTCGAGGAGCTTGGCGGCGTGCTGGCCACGCGAGAGCCAATGGAGTGGGAGAATCTGCTCGTAGACGCCGGCGTCACGTGCGTACGGGCAGAGGACTCCGGGCCTTACCAGTTCCACATGGAAGACCCGCACGTCCAGGAGAACGGCTATCTCACGGAGGTGGAGTCGGTGAGGTTCGGCAAGTTCATGCGATACAGTCCCATTGTGCGGTTCTCGCAGACCACCCCCAGGGCGGGCGCAGGCCCCCTGCGAGGCCAGCACAACGACTCAGTGCTTGGGGAACTCGGCTACAGCGCCGACCAGATAGCGGACATGGAGGAGCGTCGCGTCATCGCGAGGGAGGAAGTGTAGTACGGCTGGATACGAGGCGGGCTAGGGCGAAATTATTACAATTTTGAGACTGGCCTGCCCTTGGCCCAAAGCTGCGGGACGTGACCGCCACTTGACATTGAACTCGTGTCTGTGGTAGACTCCCGCAATCGGTAGCTGACCCGACCAAATCGCGGCAATTCGCTACAACGGAGGGGAAATGTTACGAAAAGCGGTGCACCTTAGGACTTTGGTCGCAATGCTGCTCGGCGTCGTGCTTGTGGCGGCCGTGGCGTGTGGAGAGGATCCCACGGCCACTCCCCAGCCCACAAACACGCCCGTACCGCCGACAGCGACTCCTGAGCCAACTGAGGCCATGATGGAGCCTACAGAGGCTATGATGGAGCCCACAGAAGCGCCTGTGGCAGAGACCAGCCAGGCCAACCTTGGTCTGAGCGCACAGGCCGTCAAGGACCACCCCATGTTCAGGCCGGAGTGGGGCGAGCCGCAGTACGGCGGCACCATCAGGATGCGCACCAACGTGCCGGTTAGGACCGGCTCCCCGTACAGGGGCAGCGGCAACAGCCACTACACAGGCAACCAGATGACCTTCCGTGACACGCTGGTCATGGTAGACCCGTGGATCGGCTGGTCCGGCGGCATCCAGGGCAACGTTGCGGAGAGCTGGGAAGTTTCGGACGACCAGCTCACGTACACGTTCTACCTCCGCGATGGGATCATGTTCCACGAGAAGACGGAAGCGCACCAGGTGGACATGCCCGGATTCGGACAGGAACTGGTGTGCGAGGACGTTGCCTCCCACATGAACTTCATCGGCTCCGACCGCTACTGGGACGAGGGAGGCTCACTCTCCTCGCTGGTTCCCGGCGGCACCACTTGGACCTGCCCGGACGGCCCTGAGGGCTACACCGCCCAGGCCGTGCTGGACAGCGGCATCCCCTTCCCCGGCATCCTGAACCTGCTCAGCATGCCGGGCGTGTACGGCATCTCCAACAAGGACTGGCTCGACTGGTCCCTGGAGACGCTGGACGTCCAGGAGATCCGCACGTACCCTGAGTACACGATCCACCTGGGTACCGGGCCCTTCATGCCCGGCGACCTCACTCCCGAGGTTGTAGCACAGGGCACCAGGAACCCGAACTACTGGAAGGACGGCCTGCCGTTCCTGGACGTCTTCGAGTACCACACCATCGCAGACCCGGCCACGGCTTTCGCCAGCTTCTCCACGGGCAAGATCGACCTCATGGGCCACGGCAGCGGCTCACCCTACCCCGCCCAGGTGGAGCAGGCCAACCGCGACTTCCCTGAGCTGGCATTCGCGCCCAATCACTACTTCGGTGGCAGGGCCGTGGGCTTCAACACCGAGAAGCCGCCGTTTGACGACGTGCGGGTGCGCCGCGCCGTGAACCTGGTCATCGACCGGGCTGCCTGGAAGGAATTCCAGAACATCCCCGGCACCGACCTCCACGCCGGCTACATTCCGGCTGGATTCTTCAACGCCGAGGGGCGGGCATTCGACCCGATGGGCCACTCGGTTGAGGAGATTCTCACCTGGGACGGATGGCGACAGCCCAAGGACGATGACATCGCCCTGGCGGTGAGCCTCATGGACGAGATCTACGGCCCCGGTGAGAGGCCTGGCCCGTTCCAGTGCCTGTCCAGGGCGGACGACACGTCCACCAACGCCTGTCTGTTCATGGGTGGCACCATTCAGGAGCACCTGGGCCTGGAACTCAGCCTGGATACCTATGACCCCGCCACCCTGTCGTCGCAGCTCAACGCCTGCCAGCACACCTTCGCCGTGACCGTCATGCCGGGCTGGGAAGGCACGCCAGACCCGTACCTGCGATACAGGACGTACCACTCCGAGCTGAGGGGTGCAAGGTCCTGCATGGGCGGAGTGGATCCGGACGTGCAGTCCAGGCTGAACTCTCTAGTCAACGACTTCCTGGTGGAGTTGGACTTCACCAAGAGGACTGAGATCAGCAAGGAGATCGAGTACATCATGTACAACGAGTTCATCCCGGCGGCCCCAAAGGAGTGGCAGGTGCTGTTCACCGGCTACCAGCCGTGGGTGAAGGGGTTTGACATCCTGCCGGACCAGTCCGTGCACACGTCTCACCTCAAGATACACCAGCGCACCTGGGTAGCCAGGTAGAACCCAAGCGCAGAATGGGAGCACCGACGGGATGGGGACACTCTCCATCCCGTCGGTGCAATCCCAGATCCGGCTACGTGACCTAGACAAATCAACGGACCCCGACTCCGCTGACTCGGACGTTCGACTGCCGGAGCAGCAGCAATTGTTTTCCCGGGCCTGCTAGCGGGCCAACCCTCTGGAGGGACTGCTTCCAACCGCAGGGAGGGCTATAAGTGACACAGTACATCATCAGGCGTATCCTGCAGGGATTCCTGGCGGTCTTCGTGGTGAGCGTCATCATCTTCCTGCTCATCCGAGTTGCGCCCGGCGACGTGGCCCTCATGGTCATCTCCCAGGGCGAGGAGGACTTCAACCGGGAGGACGTTGATCCCATCGTTCTCGAGCGGGTGACGCGACTCCTGGGGCTGGACCGCCCCCTGTACATGCAGTACCTGGTCTGGGCTTGGGACATGTTGACCCTGGACTGGGAGGCGTCCTTCTACACCTCCAAGCCCATCATGGAGGAGTTTCTTGAGAGAGCGCCCGTCACGCTCCAGTTGGGCATATACAGCGTGTTGCTGTCCGTCATCATCGGCTTGCCCATAGGCATCATGATGGCGCTCAAACAAGACGGGTGGATGGACTACGTAGGGCGTATCGTCTCGCTTGCCGGTCTCTCCATGCCTAACTTCTGGCTGGCCACGCTGTTGATCGCAGGGGGAGTGTACTTCTTCGACTGGTCGCCAAGACTGCAGTTTGAGCATCCCTGGGAGAACCTGGCGGGCAACATCAGCATCCTGTTCTGGCCGGCCATCATCGGCGGATTCGCTTCTGCGGCCACCAAGGCCCGGATGATGCGCTCCACAATGCTGGAGGTGCTCAGGCAGGACTACGTGAGGACGGCCCACGCCAAGGGCCTGCGATACTCCGTGGTGGTGTACCGGCACGCTATGAAGAACGCGTTGCTTCCTGTAGTCACCATTATTGGAATCTCCGCAGCAGTGATCATTGGGGGCTCCGTAATAACGGAGACCATCTTCCAGCTGCCGGGCATCGGCATCTACGTGGTCCGCGGCATGAACCAGCGCGACTTCCCAGTCGTGCAGAGCATGGTGTGCATAATCGCCGCGTGGATAATCTTCGTCAACCTGGCAGTAGACGTTACATACGCCTGGCTGGACCCTCGGATCCGGTACTAGCCTCGGCCAAGGAGACGGTGAAGTGATAGAAGCAGCCAGAGCACGGCAAACGGGCGTAGCACCCAGGCTTCGCGAGATCTTCAAGTCCACCAAGACGTTCTTCAGGCGCAAGCCATTGGGGGCCATCGGAGGCTCCATCATCTTTGGGATGGTGATGATCGCCATCTTTGCTCCCCTCGTGACGTTCTACGAGCCCACCCGCACCAGCTTCGGCAACGACCTCCAGGCGCCCTCCCTGACGCACTGGATGGGGACCGACACCTGGGGCCGCGACGTGTGGACGCGGATCGCTTACGGCGCCCGCATCTCCCTCTACGTGGGCCTGCTGTCCGTTGCCACCGGCTCTCTCGGCGGAGCGTTGGTAGGCCTGGTGAGCGCCTACTACGGCGGTAAGGTGGACGCCGTCATTCAGCGCATCATGGACTCCCTGATGGCCATACCCACGCTCATCCTGGCGCTGGCAATCATGTCCGCGCTCGGGCAGAGCCTCAACAACGTGGTTCTGGCAATCGCTATCCCACAGATACCGCGATCCAACCGCGTGGTTCGCTCGCAGGCGCTCGCAGTGAAGGAGAGCGAGTTTGTACTCGCGGCAAGAGCCATCGGCTCATCCGACATGCGAATCATTCTTCAGCACGTAATGCCGCAGTGCGTGGCGCCGTGGCTCATCATCGCCACGGCCGGCTTGGGTACCGCCATCATTGCAGAGGCCGGCCTGAGCTTCCTGGGACTCGGCGTGCCGGAGCCCTCCCCCTCCTGGGGCAGCATGCTGACCGGTCGCGTCCGCAACTACTATGCCGTGGCGCCCTGGCTGGCCATCTGGCCCGGCCTGGCAATCTCCGTGGCTGTGTATGGATTCAACCTATTCGGCGATGCCCTCCGTGACGTGCTGGATCCCAGACTCAGAGGCACGTAGCGCCTCACTGCCCTGACGCGCGCCCGGAACAAGGGCCCTCGCCCGTTGGTAGTAAAGGAGGCTGCCATGGCAGGACCTTGCAGTGGGTATACCGTTCTGGACTTCAGCTTCGGGATGCCGGGCGCTCTGGCCACCGCCGTACTTGCCGACTTCGGCGCCGAGGTGGTCAAGGTCGAGCCTCCCTCAGGCGATCCCTACCGTGGACAGGGCAACTGGCTTGCCTGGAACCGCGGCAAGAAGAGCATCACGCTTGACCTGGACACCGAGGAGGGCCGCGAGCAGGCGCAAGCACTGGCCCGCAAAGCCGACGTCGTGGTGGAGAGCTTCCGCCCAGGCGTCAGCAGCGCCAAGGGCATCGACTACGATACCCTCTCGGCCGCTAACCCCATGCTGGTCTACTGCTCCATCACGGGGTTCGGCCAGAAGGGGCCGCTGAGCGGCTACAAGGACTACGAGGGCGTCATCGCCGCCAAGAGCGGCCGAATGGCCACGTGGGGAGGACAGCTTGACAGACCCGGCCCGGTGTACGCAGCCGTCCGCACCGCAACGTGGGCTTCAAGCCAGGGAGCCGTGCGCGGCATTCTGGGCGCACTCCGCCTGCGAGACCGGCTGAGCCGCGGCCAGTGGGTGCAGACCAGCGTGGTGCAGGGCATGATCCCCTACTACGGCGGCCGGCCTCTGTCCATTCACTTCGCCCGGAAGGACTCGGAGCGATTCCCGTCCGCCGGCCAGGGACCTCAGACGCTTCCAACGCTCGAGTACATTCCCGTGCGCACCAAGGACGGGCGATGGCTCCAGCACGCCAACAACCGCCAGGGGCCAAGGCTCCTGCCCGCCCACCTCAGGGCCATCGGTCTGGGATGGGTACTGGAGGACGAGCGATACAAGAACGTCTTTGCCCTGCCGGAGGACCGCAGGGAGGAGTTGCGCGAGCTAATCCTTGAGAAGATGCAGGAGAAGACCGTCGACGAGTGGATGGAAATCTATGTGGAGGACGGCGACATCGCAGCGGAGCCGTACGTGTACACGGTCGAGGGCATGAAGCACCCGCAGTTCCTCCACAACAAGCACGTGGTTGACATAGACGACCCGCGAGTGGGGCCTATGAAGGTGGTGGGACTCGTGGCCGACCTGTCGGAGACGCCCGGCGAGGTTGGCGGCCCCGCGCCGTATCTCGGCGAGCACACCGCCGACGTCCTCGAAGGTATCGAGGAGCGCGTTCCCGTAGCTCCGGCGGGCGCCAGCAATGGACACGGCAATGGTCACACACCCGCCTACCTGCTCGACGGCGTCACCGTGCTGGACTTCTCCACCGTCATCGCGGGGCCGTACGGCGCGTCCATGATCGCAGACTTGGGCGCACGCGTCATCAAGGTGGACGCCACGCCCGGCCGCGCTCCCGCGACCAGACCCGGCGGCGTTCAGAACCTCATGACCATGCGCACGTACGCCGGCAAGGAGTGCATCCAGGTTGACCTCCAGACTCCGGAGGGCCAGGAGCTTATCCACAAGCTGGTGGCCCAGTCCGACGTCCTGCTGCACAACTTCCGGCCCGGCGTGCCCAACCGGCTGGGCATCGACTACGAGACCTGCCGGCAGATCAACCCACGCATGGTGCACGTCTACGTGGGCGCATACGGCGCAACCGGCCCGCACAGCCGGCGGCCGGGCGCGCACCCGGTTCCAGGCGCGCTCTTCGGCGGAGCGCTCAGGCAGGCAGGCAAGGCCATGCCTCCCCCCACCTACCAGCCCATGAGCATGGAGGAGATCAAGGACACGTCCCGCCGCATGATGCGCGCCAACGAGGGCAACCCGGACCCCAACTCCTCGCAGGCCGTCGGGACCGCCATCATGCTCGGCCTGCTGGCAAGGGAGCGCACGGGTCAGGGCCAGGCCATACAGGCGACGATGATGTGCGCCAACGCATGGGCCAACCACGACGAGGCCTACGACTACAACGGGCGGCCACCCTACGCCGTGCCGGACGCGGACTGCTACGGCCTGCACGCCCTCTACAGGATCTACGAGGCGAGCGACGGCCATGTCTTCCTGGCATGCCCGTTTGAGGAGGAGTGGCAAGCGCTCTGCCACGCCATCGGACGGTCGGACCTCATCGGAGACCCGCGGTTCGCGCCGGCGGCCCGCAAGTCGCATGACGAGGAGCTCATCGAGCAGTTGGCCGCGGTGTTCGCCACACGCACGGCCGCGGAGTGGGAGGATCTGCTGACCGCCGAGGACGTGGCCTGCGTACGCGTATCCAACAGCGACGACTCGGAGGAGTTCTATCTGGACCATCCGCAGTCGCTGGAGAACGGCTTTGCCGTCCACACCGAGTCGGACAGCCCCAGGTTCGGCGGATACATGCGACCGGGCGGCATCGTTCACATGTCGGAGACCCCCGGCCGCTACAGGGCGGCCCCGTACCCCGGCCAGCATACGCAGGTGGTCATGCGGGAGATGGGCTACGGGGAAGCGGAGATAGAGGCGTACAAGGAGCGGAGCATCGTGCACTGGGAGGAGCCCAACCCCTGGTTCACGAGCTGACGCTCCCGAATGAACGTTTGTAGCGCAATCAGATCAAAGAGGAGGTGAGGTATGCCCAAGACCATTCCGGTACCCGATGCGGTGGACAAGCCCTTCTGGGACGCCGTGAACGAGAAGAGGCTTTTGCTACAGCACTGCGCGGAATGCGACAAACTCCAGTACCCCATAAAGGCGACGTGCGGGCATTGCGATACCAAGGACCCCCTGGGCTGGAAGGAGGTTGAGGGGAAGGGACACATCCTGGAGACCCTGGTGGTCCACGACACCCGCGTGGTGCGCCTCAAGGGCGACGTGCCCTTCAACGTCGCCATAGTCTCGCTGGATGAGGACCCGTCGATCAACTTCCTGGCCAACCTGCCAGGCACGCCGGTCAACGAGGGCCCGCAGGGCGCGGCCGTGGAGGTGGTCTACGAAGAGCTGGAGCCGGGAGTGTTCATCCACGACTGGAAGGTTGTGGAGTAGTTGGGAGAGATCCCGACACCGGAGCGGCTCCAAATTCACTGTCAACCCGATATAGGAGGAAGCAATGACTAGCAGCGCTGGAGGATTCCCCAGATACGCAGAGGGAATGGGCCTCTGGGAGCACCGCGGCAAGGTGGCAGTAGTTGGCTACGGGTACTCCGCCATCGACCGCCGCTGGGACGGCGTGAGCATGGACAGAACCCTGGGCGCCTTTCAGCTCGCCGCCATGCAGAACGCCATCGAGGACGCCGGTCTGACTGCCGCGGACATCGACGGCTTCATGTGCAGCGAGGCCATGGCCGGCGACACGTGGGCACAGGAAGACCGCGGCGACCCAAGGCCATACTTCGACCCGCCCTACGACTCGGAGGACGGCCTCAGCCTCACCTCCGCCGACTGGCTCATCGCCGGCATGGCGCGCGAGGGCACGCCACTCTCCAATCTCCAGTGGATCGACCGCAACGAGCTCGCAATTGGTCAGGAGACCGGCAAGGCTGCGCAGGCCGTGGGAGACGGCATGGCCAACGTCCTGCTCATGACCTACAACATGGGCAACGTCCCCGGCAGGTACAAGCTGGAAGAAGGCGCCTACTCCGAGGGCGGACGCAAGTGGTCGGCGCCCTGGGGTTGGATGACCTCCGCCATGATGCAGCACGCCTTCGTGTTCATGCAGTACTGCACCAAGTACGGCGGCAGCCACGACGACCTGGCACCGTTCGTGCTCAACCAGCGCAGGAACGGCCTGCTCACGCCGTGGGGCTACTACGCGCAGCACGAGCCCTACCAGATCACGCTGGAGGACTACCTGACCCAGCGCTACATCTGCTGGCCCAACGGACTGCTCGACTCCGACCGGCCGGTCAATCACGCGTTCGCCATGATCTTCACCACCGCCGAGCGCGCCAAGGACATGAAGCAGAAGCCCATCTACGTCCTGAGCCACGTTCAGGCCAGCCATCCAACCAAGACCACCATGGCCACCCTGGAAGACCACGAGGCGTGGACGTACAGCCTGGCTCGCAGGCTGTACGAGGGCGCAGGAGCGCGGCCGGAGGACCTTGACATCTTTAACCCCTACGACGGGTTCGCCACCTTCACGCAGAGCTACCTGGAAGGCTTCCAGTGGCACGGCGTCAAGCGCGGCGAGGCGTTCGACTTCTACGCCGGCGACATACGGGTTGAGGGGCCTCACCCCTTCAACTCCAGCGGCGGCAACCTAGGTTGCGGACGCACCCGCACGGCCATGTACACGGACAGCATCGAGCAGCTCCGCGGCACCGCGGGCGATCGCCAGGTGACCGTCCGCGCCGAGACCGCGGCCATGGGCCAGGTCACGCCCGGAGGCAACGGCCACATCTTCCTGAGCGTGCACCCGCAGATCTAGCTCGCTCTAGCCCGGTCGGCGGCCGAAGCTGACCGCCGACCGGGTTGCGGCCTCACTCTCACCACAACTGCCACAGGAGGACACTGCTTGGAGCAAAGGATACCTGCTACATCCAGCGAGGACGGCTCTGAAGGTGCAGCCGAAGGGCGCCCCATCGGCCTCATCAGCTTTGACATCGACGGCACCCTGACCACGGGCCACGGCCCCGGCCCAATCACCAGGGACATGGTGGAGCGCGCCAAGGAGTGGGGCTACATCATCGGCAGCTGTTCCGACAGACCCGTGGGCGACCAGAAGAACATGTGGGAGACGTGGGGTATCGAGGTCTCGTTCACCGTGCTGAAGCACATGCTGGAAACCGTGAAGTCGCGCTTCGAAGCCGATTCATACGTCCACATCGGCGATACCGACGTGGACTATCACTTCGCGCGGGTGTCGGGCTTCGACTTCCTGCAGGTGCAGACTATGGACCCTGAGCCTTGGATGCTTAGCCCGGAGGACGGCCAGTGCCACTGGGGGCCTGAAGGCAGGACCCGGTAGCACGCGGGCGCCGTTGGACCAGATTGCATCGGAGGAACCCACCCCGTTGAAGAGGCTCATCGCCTTTGACATAGACAACGTGCTTGAGATGTCCGCGGAGCCGGGCCCCGTTACACTGGCCATGGTGAGGCGGGCCCAGGACTTGGGCTACATCATAGGAAGCTGCTCGGACATCCCGGTGGCCCAGCAGCAGGCCATGTGGGAGAAGCACGGCGTTCCTGTGGACTTTACGGTGCTCAAGCACAGGTTGGATGAGATCAATGCCCAGTTCCAGGCTGATGAGTGCTACCTCGTCAGCCCCAGGGACACCGGCGATTACTCTCGGATTTATGGCTTTACGTTTCTGCCGGTTCACACCACCAGGGACCAGCCCTGGATGCTTGACGAGGCCGGGAGGCCCCTTCCATTCCCTGGTACTTCACCGCAGCTCTGGCAAACAGCCACAGGAGGAACACAGTGACTCAACCGCTTGACAACATCGTTGTGCTCGACTTTACGACGGGACGAGCAGGATCCGTCGCCACCATGGTTCTTTCAGACTTCGGCGCAGAGGTCATCAAGGTGGAGCCGCCGGAGGGCGACCCATACCGTCAGTTTCCACAGAGCCTGCTCTGGAACCGCGGCAAGAAGAGCGTTGTGCTCGACCTGAACACGCCTGAGGGCAAGGAGCGGGCGCGCGGGCTGCTGATGCAGGCTGACGTGGTCGTCGAGAGCTTCCGCCCGGGCGAGGCGGACGCGCTGGGCATCGGATACGATGAGGTCGCCGCTGAGCGGCCCGACCTCGTCTACTGCTCCATCACCGCCTTCGGCCCCAAGGGGCCGTACGCCCATTACAAGCCCTACGACGGCGTTGTGGCCGCCAAGGTGGGGCGATTCTCGGTGTTCACCGGCCAGTCGAAGCGCCCAGGCCCACACTACGCGGCCGTGCAGGTCGCCAACCACGGCACAGCCATGGCAGCCGTCAGGGGCATCGTTTCCGCGCTATTGGTGCGTGAGAAGACGGGCGTGGGCCAGCACGTGGAGACCAGCCTGATACAGGGCATCAGCCCGTTCGACGTGAACAACTGGCTTGTGTGGCAGATGATGATCAAGTTCCCGGACCGGTTCCAGGACGACCCGCAGTCCGATCCCAACCGCCAGCCGGGCGTGGGCTACCAACCCGTCCGCACCAAGGACGGCCAGTGGATCCAGATGGCCAACATCATCGTCCGCCTCTTCCGCGAGTCGCTGGTGGTCATGGGCCTTGGTCACGTCCTCGAAGACCCGCGCTTCGCACGCGCCCCCACGCTCATGCCGGAGGAGCGCGAGGAGCTTCGCGCCATGGTCCTGAACAAGGCCCTGGAGAAGACCGCCGATGAGTGGATGGACGTATTCGTAAATCAGACTGCGAACGTGGCCGCCGAGACGTTCCTGACCACGCAGCAGGGCATGGACCACCCGCAGATCGTCCACAACCGCCACGTGGTTGAAGTGGACGACCCCACTGTCGGCCCCATGAGGCAGGTGGGAGTGCTGGTGCGACTGGACGAGACGCCCGGCAGCGTGAAGGCGCCTGCCCCCACGCTCGGACAGCACACCGAGGAGGCCCTCGGCCTGCTGGAGGCGGCCCCCGCAGTGAGGGGCGCAACCAACGGCGCGGCCGTGGAGCTTCCGGCGCATCCGCTCACGGGATACACCGTGCTTGACCTCTCGACAGTCATCGCAGGCCCGCTCTCCACGTCGCTCAACTACGAGCTGGGCGCAAGGGTGATCCGCATCGAGACCCTGGAGGGCGACACCATGCGCCGCAACTTTGATGGGCTGGGCGCAAACCGCACGCAGGCCGGCGCGGAGAACATCTCCATCAACCTGCAGACGCCGGAGGGCAAGGAGATCTTCGACCGGCTGGTGGCCAAGGTGGACATTCTTGTGCACAACATGAGGCCGGGCGCGCCGGAGCGCCTGGGCATCGGCTACGAGCAGGTCAAGCAGATCAACCCAGGCATCGTCTACGTGTACGCGGGCGGATACGGCGACACCGGTCCGCACTCGCACCGGCCCGCCATGCACCCCATCGGCGGCGCGGTCACCGGCGGCGTCTTGCACCAGCTTGGCAAGTTCGAAATGCCTCCTGCAGACCAGACCATGACCATCGAAGAGATCCAGGAGTTTGCCCGCCGCCTGGGTCGCTCCAACGAGACGAATCCCGACCCCAACTCCTCGATGGTGATCTCCACCGGCGCGCTGCTGGGTCTGTGCGCCCGCGAGCGGCACGGCGTGGGCGGCCAGTACGTCCTCTCGACGATGATCGGGGCGAACGCCTACGCCAACCTGGACGACTTCTTCTCCTATGACGGCAAGCCGGAGCGCCTGATCCCGGACGCCGACGGCCACGGCCCCCACGCGCTCTACCGCCTCTACCAGGCGCGGCGAGGCTGGGTCTTCCTGGCATGCCTGTTCGAGGAGGAGTGGCAGACGCTGTGTCGAACGCTCGGCCTCGACGATATGCTCACTGACCCGCGCTTCTCGACTGAGGCAGCACGCCTGGAGAACGACGACGCGCTGATCGAGCGGCTGCAGGAGGTCTTCTCGACCCGCAATCCCGCGGAGTGGGAGGAGCTGCTCATCGCCGAGGACGTGGCCTGCGTGGAGGTGGAGGAGAGTGGGATGTTCAACTTCTACTCGCAGGACCCGCACGTGGCGGAGAACGACTTCATCCAGCCCGCGGAGAGCCTGCGCATAGGAAGCTACTGGCGCTACGGGCCGGTGGTCAACCTTTCCCGCACGCCGAGCAGGGTCGGCTCCGGGCCGCTGAGGGGCCAGCACACCCGCAGCCTCCTCAGTGAGGTCGGCTACTCCGAGGCGGAGATAGACGAGCTGTACGAGAAGCAGGTGGTTGGCTCAGAGGAGCCCACCAAGTGGGACGAGGAGGCCGGGCACTAGAGCTTCCGCTCAATGCCGTTTGTCGCGCCCGCTCATATCCTTCGACCAGGCTCAGGATGAGCGGGCGCGGTGTTTGGCGTATCCACACCGCCCAAATGGTTCGACAGGCTCACCACGAGCGGTGCGATGTGGCCCGTCCCTTCCCCATCGATGAGGGAAGGTTGGGATGGGGGTGAACGCTAACGCACCAGTCCCCGTCGAAGACCTAGCTTCTCGCGAAACTCCTCCGGTATGGAGTCCCATCTGTCAACGAGCAGGTCTACTAGTTGGCGCCCGTCTATAAGACCAATGCGTGGGAAGCCAGGCTCAACGGCGATCTCCCTTGCCTTGGCTGGATAGCTGGCCGTCGTAATGAGTGCCCCCTGCCCATCCCTCGGTATGGATCCTCGGAACTCCCGCACGGTCTTCGCGCTCACTCTCGTTCCCTGCTTGTACCGCTTAGCCTGAACGAACAGCTTGACCTTGGCCAAGCCCGCCAGGTCGAGCTCTCCCATTACGTCCACGCCACCGTCGCCTGTCTTCCCAGTAACCTCGGTCTCTTCAAAGCCCAGGGCCGCTAGCAGGCTCTCTACCAGTTCCTCAAACTCGCCGGGAGCAAGCTCGAGAATCTGGTCCAGCACTACCCTGTACGGGTCTGCGGCTGTGGGCCTTGCCTTTGAGATCGACGCACCCGCTCCAACCCTGGAAAGGAACTCCTCGACGTGCGAGACTGAGAACACAGTTTTCATCGCGCGGACAGTCTGTTGGAACGGTATGGAGAGTTCCGAGCGTCTGATGCGTGGCTCGGCCCAATCAACGTTCCAGCGATGAGGATATGGACAGCCGTCGGCGGCGTTCGGAGCGTAGTAGTAGGTGCCATCAGCCGGCACACGGCCGTAGTGCAGCCACTCAGTGTTGGCGGGAGGCGTAATCACATAATCTCCTGGCTTGATGTCAAGGATAAATGCGGCTATTTGGCCTTGGTGGTTCCGGATGCGGCCGGTGTTCCTCAACGCTGGGTAAGCCTTCCAGAGCATATCCTGAACTTCCTCTCTGGATTGAACACCACTAAGGTCTGGAACAGCAAGCCACTCTATTCCGGCGTAGCCCCCATCCAGAAAGCGCTGCGCGTACTTCCCACCGTCAGCTCGTATGCACCACACTCTCACCATCCGTGCCTCCTCAATCCTTCTCTATGGATAATTCATTCCAATGGGTGAATTTCCCACTTTGTCGACGACTCTTGCCCTCAATCCCCACCCCCAACCTCCTCCGCCAGCAGCTCGCGGCTGAACGCGCCGATCTCATCCCGGATGCGGCGGAAGACGGGCAGCAGCTCGTCGTCTCCCGCGCCGGGCCTGTCCGGGTCCTCGAAGTCGCGGTGGAGCAGCCTGGCCGCGCCCGGGAAGACCGGGCAGCTCTCCCGCGCCGAGTCGCACACCGTGACCACCAGGTCGAACGGCTCACCCACGTAAGTGTCCACGTGGTCGGACGTGTGGCCCGAAATGTCGATTCCCACCTCGGCCATGACCTGGATCGCGAGTGGGTGAACTCCCTTCGGCTGAGTGCCTGCGCTCCACACGCGCACGCCTTCGCCTCCCAGGTGGCTGAGCCAGCCGTGGGCCATCTGCGACCGTGCCCGGTTCCCGGTGCAGATCACTAGTATGCGAAACGGCGCGCTCGTAGCCATTCAAGTTCTCCTTTGCACCAGCGGCTTGGTGCGCCGCCGCAAGAGGAGAGTAGCACCAGGCCGATTCCGGGGCAAGGCAGGCCGATACCAGTGGAGGGCGAGTGGACGGACAGCCGCAGGTTGACGGAAGAAGACGTCAAACTTATGCTGTGCGCACTCTACACGGAAAGGACCCAACCATGAGTCTTGCCACATATCTCCACTTCGGCGGCAACTGCCGCGAGGCGTTCGAGTTTTACCGCTCCGTGTTTGGCGGAGAGTTCGGGGTCTTTCAGACCATGGGCGACGGCCCCGGCGATATGCCGATTCCTGAGTCCGAGAAAGACCTGGTGATGCACGTGCAGCTGCCCATAGGCAGCAGTGTCCTGATGGGCAGTGACGTGCCCTCGATGTTCGGGCCGCCTCCGGTGGTCGGCAACAACTTCTCCATCTCCTATGCCCCGGAGAGCCGGGAGCAGTTGGACGCCCTGCTCGCCAAGCTGTCGGACGGCGGAAGCGTACAAATGGAAGCGCAGGACATGTTCTGGGGCGCTTACTTCGCTTCCTGCAAGGACAGGTTCGGCATTGGGTGGATGCTGAATTTCGAGACCTCGGGGCATTAGGCCCGGTGGGCAGCACGGGAACGACTTGCGAAGGTGCGGCCCGCTCAAATGGTTCGACAGGCTCACCATGAGCGGGCCGAGTCCCCACCCGCGCGATCCGTCACACCACAACCTCGCGCCGCGTCGCGCATGGGAATCGCGCGCCTAGAGCTTCCTGAGGCGCGGGAACAGGAACAGCGCGCCCACGCCCAGCGCCAGCAAACCGGCTCCGTGGATGGTCAGCGCCGCTCCAACGGTCAGCCAGGAGGCCAGCGCTCCAATCTGAAGGCTGCCCAGCGGCCCCATGCCCACGGCCAGCACCCACGACCCCATCGCTCGCCCTCGCAGCGCGTCCGGCACCACCGTCTGTATCAGGCTCTGCGAGAGTATGTCCGATAGCGCGCCCATGCCGTTGATGGCCATCACCACCACCAGCGCAATGACGAACGTGTCCGCGGCCGCCAGGAGCAGCATCGTTACGCCGAAGACGTACACGGCTCCTAGGTACAGGGCACCCTGCCGCCTGACCTGGCCCATCGACGAAAGCGCCAGTATGGCCGCGATTCCGCCCACGGCGCGCAGAGCCATCATGAGGCCCAACCCCTCCTCGCCCACGTTCAGCACGTCCCTGGCGATGACCGGAAGCAGCGCCTGGTGGGAGAACCCCAGAATCTCCACCGCGGCGGACAGGATGAGCATCCAGCGGAAGTCCGGATTGCGCACGAACTCCACGCCCAGCTCTCGCAGGTTCCGCACAAGGGGTGTTCGCGCCTCCGCGGCGTGCCGGCTGCCGGCTCGTATGAGCTGTATGCTGAGCGCCGACCCGACGTAGCTGAACGCCAGGACACCATACGCAGCGTCGGCGCCGACCTGACCCATCAGGAATCCCGCTAGGAGCGAGCCTCCTATGCCACCCAGCCTCATGCTCAGCGACACGTACGACAGCCCGTTGACCAGGTTGTTTGGCCCCACGATGTCGTAGACGAAGCTCTGCCTGGCCGGCTGGTGCATGGCCCGCAGGCATCCTCCCGCAAACGTGATGGTCAGCAGAAGCCACAGCGTCATCACGTCCAGCATGATGAGGAGGGCCGCGCCTCCGCTCATGACGGCCATGCTCAGGCTGACGGTGCGCAGGAGACCCTTCCGGTCCACGCGGTCGGCCACTGCCCCTGCAACTGCGCCCAGGAGCAGGAATGGCGCCATCCTCAACGCGAGAGAGGCGCCGACCATGAATGGGGAGTCGGTCAGCTCCAGCACAAGCCAGCCCAGAATCACCTGCTCGCCGATGAAGCCCGTGGAGTTGAACAGGCCGGAAATCCAGAGCAGCCGGAAGTCGTGGAAGCGCAGCGCCGGCGCCGCCAGCAGATTCCGCAGCAACGAGCCGGGCCCGGAGGCTAGGCCTTCCTCCTGCAAGTCGCCCCTCCATTTCGGCATGCGCCCGGGTGTCTACGATTCGACCAAAGTCGCAGGTGAAGGGCGCGCCGCTTGGCAAGCATTGTAGACCAAGCTGAGCACGGGTCAAGGAGTCAGCGAAGGAGATTGAATCAGTCGACGCGGCGCAGGCTGGGAAGCAGCGCGCCAACCAGGACGGCCCCGAAGGCGCACAACCCGCCATAGAGCGCCAGAGCGAGCGGACCGCCTATAGCGGCAATCGCGAGTCCGCCGGCGCCACTGCCCAGCGTGCTGAAGCCCCGGTCAAGTGTCATCAGGCTGAACACACGGCCCCTCAGTTCGTTGGGCGTGACCTCCATCAGCACCGCCGTCCTGACGGTCATCATGGCCGTCTGGCCCAGACCGACGATGATGATCATAACGGCCGGCAGGATGGGCACGGCAAGCCCAAGGATGGCGACCAGCGGCAGCATGGACGACAGACCAAGGCCGCTGAGCGCGAGGCCGTATGTGGCGAGCCCTCCAATTATAATCAAGCCTCTGTGTCGCAGCTTTGAGCCGAACGTAGCCAGGGAGAGAGCGCCCACCAGCGAGCCAATTCCCGATATGCCCAGCAGCACCCCAACCCCCTCAGGGCCGAGGTCCATGACCTCCAACGCCAGCCACGGCACGAACACCTGCAGATACGGCATCCCGAACAGCGACTGCACGGCGAACAGGACGAGCAGCCCCAGGATTACGGGGTTGCCACCTGCAAACCTGAAACCGTTGACCAGCCCCTCCAGCCAGTTGTCGCGCGTGCGCTCCACGCGCCCCTCCATCGGCACCTTCATCAGGTAAGTGGAGACCACCGCAACCACGTACGCCCCGGCGGTGACCAGGTAAACGCCCCCGAAGTTCCGGGCGTCGTCATCATCGAACCCGAATGCCTGAGCCCAAAAGGCGATGAAGAAACCGGCTACGGAAGCGCTCAGGATTCGCACGATCTGCATGCTGCCGGTGTTCAGCGCAATGCCGTTGAGGAGCAGCTTGGGCGGCACCAGGCTGGGCAGGAGCGCCTGCCGCGCCGGGCCGTCGAAGGCCATGAGCAGGCTGCGCAGAATTGCCGTGGCGTAAATGTGCCACAGCTCAACGTTGCCCGTGATGATGATGGCGGCAAAGGTGACGTTGACGGCCATGCTCATGCTCTTGGAGAAGAGCATCACGACTCGCCGGTCGACCCTGTCGGATACCAGGCCGCCGAATGGCCCCAGGAACATCATCGGGACGCCGCGTACCAGCGCAATAAGCCCAAGCTGCACAGGCGAGCCGGTAATTGCCACAACCAGCACCGGCCTTGCCACCAGGTCCATCCACATGGCCAGGGAGTTGCTTATCTGGCCGATGAACAGCAGCAGGTAGTTGGGATAGGCCAGGGCGTGAAACGTGGGTGGTAGCCAGCGAGGCGGCTCCTTCCAGGCGACCTCCGGGGCCGCCTCGGCCGCAGCCGCCAGCCTCTCGAACCGTCTCTGGACGTTGGGGTCCATCCGCTACCCCCTCCTGTCCAATGGCCTTGGGTGGGCTAGTCGATCCGTCTCAGTGGAGGATAGGCGGTGAACATGACCACTGCCGTGAATACCAGCCCCGCTCCGTAGATTATCTGGGCAATCTGCACGCCCATGGCCTCGGCCAGGGCGGCTGCGCCGAAGCCCCCGCCCATCGACACCGCCCTGTCAAGCGCCAGCACACCGAGCACACGGCCGCGCATGGTCTCGTCCGCCTTCTCGACGAGAACCGCGTTGATTAACGGGAAGAAGCCTGCCTGTCCGAGACCCAGGAAGAGCACCACCACCAACGCCAGAGGGACTGACTGCGCATATGTGGAGGCGGAGAATCCGATGAGGAGCCAGCCGAATGCGAACAGCAGCACAATCATGATCAGCCCGCGGAAGCGCGCCGGGTTGGTCCAAGCCAAAATGAGCGCGCCTATAGTGCTGCCGACGGCCGCCACGGACAGCATAGCGCCCAGTAGCTTCGCTCCCTTCACAGGTTTGGGTTTGTCACTGTCGGCGTCCGCTTCTGCCTCGGCGGGGACAACTTCAGTGCCGGTGTTGTCTCCAGCACCCGCGCCGCCCTCCGTGCCATCGACGGCGCCGGGAGGGTCTGCCAGCCAGGTCACCAAGCGGTTCACGCCCGTGCCGTCCCGGTCCACGGATAGGACATCGTACGCGATGAGAGGCGCAAAGACCTGCATGAACACCATGCCGAACATGAACCACCCAAGGGAGATGATCAGGATGCCCCGGATATCCGTGACTCTCCAGGCATACTTGAAGCCATCCAGGAAGTCGCCGCCCATCCTCCTCATGCCCTGATAGCCGGATCGCCGGTGGTCGGCGGGCCTCAGCATCCAGGTGAAGAGTATGGCCAGCAGGTATATGGCCGTCATGATGGCGTAGGTCACGCCGAATCCGGTGGCGGCCACCAGGATACCCGCCATTGCCGCACCGCAGATTCGCATTGCGGTCATGCTTCCCGTGCTCAGCGCCATGGCGTTTGTGACCAGGTTGTGAGGCACGATGGTGGGAATCATGGCACGGCGCGCCGGCTGGTCGAAAGCCATCGTCATGCCTCGCAGCGCGTTGTAGGCGAAGATGTGCCACATCTCCGCAATGCCCAGGAGTATGATCGCTGTGAACCCCACGCTCAGGATGAAGACGCCAATCTTGGTGGCCAGGAGAACGGTGCGCCGGTTGAAGTTGTCCGCGATGACGCCGGCCACCGTCCCGAAGACAACCGCAGGCAGTGTGCGCGTCAGCAGGATGAGGCCAAGCTCAAGTGGCCCACCGCCCAGGTGCAGGATGAACAGGGGCTTGGCTATCTGGTCAATCCACAGGGCGAAGGCGTGGGTTATCTGACCCAGCCAGAGGAAGGTGAAGTCGCGATATTTCAGGGATGCGAATGTGGCGGCGAAGACGCCTCCGCGAACGGCCGCTGCATCGGTGCTCTGGAGGCCGCCTCCTCCACCCAGCTCCATGTCGCCGCCTCTGAATCTTCTCTGCAATCTCGGCCGCCTGTTCCGTTCTATTCCTTGAACGCTCGGCCTAGTCCAGCTTCCTGATGCTGGGCATGAACACCAAGGCATAAGCGCAGCAAGCTATCAGCAGAATGGCCATGCCGCCCACCGCCCATTGCACGCCGATCATGTCTGTCATTATGCCCGCGAAGACCACTCCGAAGCTCGTAAGGCCGAACTCCATCATCATCAGGCTCATCACTCGGCCGCGGTACTCGTCCTGCACGTAGTACTGGAGGAGCGTGTTGCCCAGCGTCATCCTGGCCGTCTGGCCTATGCCCACGAAGAAGATGAACCCAAACGCAAGGGCCACTGCATAGCTCGGCACCCAGCTGGCTGAGAAAAACATCCCCACAAGCGCGACGCCAAGCACCAGGCTGCCGGCAAGCAGCATGAAGCCGCGCTTCTTGTTGGGAAGAGAAGCCAGCACAATCGAGCCAAGCATGGCTCCGATGCCGGACACCATCAGCAGGAAGCCGTAGCCCCGCTCATCCATGCCCAGGACGTCATCCGTGAGCGCCGGCAGCAGCATCATGTATGGCATGGACAGCAGTGTCACAAAGAATATGACTACCAGCACCATGAGAATCGTCCTGTCGCCCCTGACGTATCTCAACCCGTCAACCACGTCCCGAATTGCCCCGCGGCCACGTAGCGACACGACACCGGTCCTGGGCATCATGGCGATGAATATCACGGCCACGATGTACATGGCCGTCATGACGAAGTAGACGGCGTCATATCCCATGAAGTAAATGATGAACCCCACCGGTACCGGTGCCAGCAGCCGCATGGCGTTCATGCCGAACGTATTGAGCGCCACGGCGTTCATCAGCTCTTCCTGACCAACTATGTCCGCAATCATCGCCTGGCGGGACGGCATCATCAGACCCATGACGGTGCCCTGCAAGAGAGCGGCCACAACCAGGAGGAGCCAGGAGCCGGACCGCTCCTCGGTCATCAGGCCGGTCATAAGCATGATTGCGACCATAAGGGAGACGGCTGCCGAGGCCGCTTGCCCCAGCAGCAGGACATACTTCTTCTCCACCCGGTCTGCTATAACGCCGCCGAAGAGCGAGAAGAACAGCATGGGCGCGGCGTTGCCCAGGGCCATGATGCTGAGGGCAAAGCCGGATCCGGTGAGCTCGTAGACCAGCAGGGCACGCGCCACCATCTGCATGTTCATGGCGGCCATCTGGCCGATCACCGCGCCGTAGAATAGGCGGAACGCGGGATACTTGAAGGAGGTGAATGTCCTTAGGTTGCGTAGCGACATCTGGCCGCCGCCCCTGTAGCCGCCCATACCACCCTGGGCATACGTTGTAGGGCGCGCGCCTCCGTCGTGACCGTTGCCCGATTCGGCGGTCGCGGGAGCCTCAGGAGGCTCCTGCGTCCTCACTGACGCAGCACCAATCGCCTCGCGAGCGCGGCTCGTATCCAGCGACTCTTGTGCGCGGCCGCTGTCGTTGCCGTCGGTCGGCGCGGCTCTGTCGTCTCGGGTTGGCGGCTGCATCAAGCGTTCCTCACAACTTCAAATGATGGTACACACCAAACCCTCCGGAGCCCTGCGGGGGAGTAAACTGCTCCGGAGTGTGTGGCTGCGCAGCTTAGCTCCTAAGTGCTCCCTCGGGTATGGGGGCGTACTCGTGGGCCGTCCTGCGCACAGCCCTGAGCAAGGGCTCCATGGCCCTGCATACCTCTTCGAGCTCTTCAATCGTCAAGGGCGACAGCCGCTCCTCCCAGCGGGAGCGCCGGGCGGCCAGAAGGCGCCTCGAGAGCTCGTGGCCCTGCTCCGTGAGGGCGCACAGCACCGAACGCCGGTCTTCCGGGTCCGGCCAGCGGTTCACCAAGTTCTTCTCGACCAGATGGTCCACCAGGCCCGTGGCCCTGGACATGGACACATCCAGCGTCGACGCCAGCTCGTTCATGCGCAGGGATCCCTCCTGCAGCAACCTGAACACCACCCTCACCTGGGGCATGCTCAGGTCCAGCGTGAACCACTCCGGGGACACGGAGTATGGGCCGGAATGCGCCACCTCGTCAAGGGCGTCAATCACCCTAACCATCAACTCCTGCCTGGACTCGGACTCTCCATCCAATGACATTTCACCCCACCACAAGATTTCTGAGGTTTGGGATATTTCACCCAGCGTGAACATTTTAAATCCGTAGTTCAGGTTGTCAATACGTTCACGCCGGATTTTCGCGAAATGTAAGGATTGGGGCGGTATAACGACGATACCTAACCTTAGATGCACTCCCGAACGGTACGATGCATAGAGAACTGACCCGAATATTAACGGGGAGTTACATGTTTGGCCGACGTGCATCACCACTCGCCCTCATCCGGTGTCGGATGGCGCGATTCCTGGAACACGGGCGGCCATGTGACGGGCCTTCGCACTTGGGGTATCATGATGCTCCGGCGGCGGCTCTCCAGTTCGGCGAATCGATACACCCCCCCGGAAGGAGGCCTCATTGACACCACAAGACGAGGTACTCAGCGAGATCGAGCAGTGGGCGCAGGGCGACCCGCTCAGGGAGTGGTACGCTCGCGAGGTCTGGGGCAAGCCCACGGAAGACGACGACTCGCTCTTCGAGGTCATGAGCCTGCAGGTCTTCCAAGCCGGGCTAAGCTGGCACCTCATCCTCACCAAGCGCGACGCCTTCCGCAACGCGTTCCACGGCTGGCGCATCGACGAGGTGGCCGCTATGGAGCCGCCGGACGTCGAACGCCTGCTGCTTGATGCTGCCATAGTCCGCAACCGCAAGAAGATCGAGGCCTGCATCTCGAACGCAAGAGTCGTGCAGGAGCTCCAGCAGGAACACGGCGGGTTCTGCAACTGGTTCTACCGCGTTCTGCCCGGCAATGACCTCGCGGCCCTCCAGCGGGAGCTGCGCGGCCGGTTCAAGTTCATTGGACCGGAGATCGCGCGCATGTGGCTGATGGCCTCCGGCCGCATCCCGGACAGCTGATTGGCTGGGAGTGCGCAGCCTGCCCGGTGTGGCTGCAAGCGCCGAACCCGAACGCTTAGTCCCCATCCCAACCTTCCCCCACGGAGGGGGGAAGGGGCTTTTCTCTCCCCCTTGATGGAAGAGAGTCAGAGAGGGGGTGAGCCCATCTCAGGTTGCGCAAGGCTCCCTGAGAAATCAGCATGTTGACACGCCCACATTTGTGGTAAACTATTGCACGAACTGAGGCACAAACCCTCTATTCCCACGACATTTCGCAGGAGGTAGCATGCTGGACTATAAGCCCAACATTGTTCTGTCAAACCAGGAGTTCAAGGTTGTGGGCTCTCGGCCCATTCGGCACGACGGCTACGACAAGGTGACCGGCCGAGCCCGGTACGCCGCGGACATCAGTCTGCCCGGAATGCTGCACGGCAAGGTGCTGCGAAGCCCGCACGCCCACGCCAGGATCAAGAAGATCGACTGCAGCAGGGCGCTTGAGCTGCCCGGCGTCATGGCAGTCATGACGTCAGACGACCTGCCCGACCTCTCGGCCAGGGCTGCCGACCAGGAGGAGGGCTCCATCGCCAACCTGGGCTTCCGCACCAGGAACGTCATGGCGCGTGAGAAGGCGCTCTATCGAGGGCACGCAGTCGCGGCAGTGGCCGCCACCAGCGCCCACATCGCTGAGGAGGCGCTCTCCCTCATCGACGTCGAATACGAGGTACTCGAGCCAGTCCTTACCTCGCTCGACGCCATGAAGGACGATGCCCCAATCCTTCACGAGATGCTGGCCACCAGGGCCACCGCCGGCGGACCCGGCGGACTGGGCGACCAGGCTCCCGAGAAGGGCACCAACGTGGCCGCTCACTTCGAGTTCCGCGTCGGAGACATCGAGAAGGGTTTCGAGGAGGCCGACCTGGTGGTGGAGCGCGACTTCCACACCAAGCGCGTGCACCAGGGCTACATCGAGCCTCACTCCGCAACCGCCATGTGGGGCACGGACGGCTACGTCACCCTCTGGACCAGCACGCAGCAGCTGTTCGGCGTCCGCGAGGACTTGGCGCGGCTGCTCGGCCTGTCAACCTCCAAGGTGAAGGTCATACCGATGGAGATCGGCGGCGGATTCGGCGGCAAGGGTACGAGCTACCTGCCTGCCCTGGCGTCCACGCTCTCACGCAAGACGGGCCGCCCCGTCAAGTTGGCCATGAGCCGCATTGAGGTGTTCCTGGGCAGCGGCCCCACCTCCAGCTCCGACATCACGGTCAAGATCGGCGTCAACAATGAAGGCCGAATCACGGCCGCCGAGGCTCACCTGATCTACGAGGCAGGCGCGTTCCCCGGCTCCTCCGTGGGCGGTGGCGCACGCTGCATGTTCTCGCCGTACGACATCCCCAACGGCTACATCGAGGCCTTCGACGTCCTGACGAACACTCAGAAGGTCGCCGCCTACCGGGCGCCCGGCGCTCCCATGGGCGCCTTCGCCGTCGAGCAGGTGCTGGACGAGCTGGCCGAGCAGCTGGGCATGGACCCCATGGACCTGCGCCTGGTCAACGCCGCCAAGGAAGGCACCCGTCAGGTGACCGGCCCCGTATTCGGCAAGATTGGCTGCGTGGAGACCTTTGAGGCTGCCAAGCAGCACCCGCACTACACTGCGCCGCTCTCCGGCCCCAACCAGGGCCGCGGCGTGGCAGCCGGCTTCTGGGGCAACGGCTCCGGCCCGGCGAGCGCCTTGGCTACCGTCAACGCGGACGGCACCGTGAACCTGATCGCGGGCGCGCCCGACATCGGCGGCACCCGGGTGGTCATGGCGATGCACCTGGCCGAGACGCTGGGCATCTCCGCCGAGGACGTGCGCCCCTCCATCGGCGACACCGAGTCCATCGGCTTCAGCACCGGCGCAGGCGGCAGCAGCGTGGCGCAGAAGATCGGCACCGCCTGCCACCTTGCTGCGCTCGACATCAAGCAGCAGATGGTGGAGCGGGCGGCCAAGATCTGGGACGTGCCCGTGGAGGAGGTCGAGTACGACGACGGCGTCATCCAGAGCGCAACCGACTCAGAGCTGCGCCTCACCTTCAAGGACCTGGCGTCCCGCCTGAACGCCACCGGCGGCCCAATCTCCGGCAGGGCAAACCTGAATCCGGGCGGCGCAGGCGCATGCTTCGCAATCAACATCGCAGACGTTGTGGTTGACCCGGAGACGGGCAAGGTGGACGTGATTCGCTTCACCGCCATCCAGGACGTGGGCAAGGCCATCCACCCCAGCTATGTGGAGGGCCAGGTGCAGGGCGGCGCAGTCCAGGGCATCGGCTGGGCCCTGAACGAGGAGTACTACTACAACGACGAAGGCAACATGGTGAACTCCAGCTTCCTGGACTACAGGATGCCGATCAGCCTTGACCTCCCCATGATCGACACCGTGCTGGTGGAGGTTGCCAACCCCGGCCATCCCTACGGCGTCCGCGGCGTGGGCGAGGTTTCGCTTGTGCCACCCATGGCAGCCATCGCCAACGCCATTCACAACGCCGTGGGCGTTCGCCTGAATAGCCTGCCCATGTCGCCCGGCAGGGTCATGGAGGCGCTGTGGGCGAATGGCAGTGCCAACGGAGGGGGATAGTCATGCCTGAGGTGTGGATGTCGCCAAGAATGCAGAGGCTCGTCGGCAAGGAGCAGGTGTGGGTGGACGGTGCAACCATACGCCAGGTGGTGAACAACCTGGACAAGGAGTACCCGGGCATCAAGGACGAGCTGTGCGAGGAGGATGAGATCAACCCTGGCATTGCCGTGGTTGTGGACGGCGAGACGTCCAACCTGGGCATGCTGGAGCGGGTCAAGGAGAACAGCGAGATCCACTTCATACCGGCGATGTCTGGCGGCTGAAGCCTCCGGCGTCAACAGGTTAGGTACGAGAGGGGGTTGCCCAGTGGCAACCCCCTCTCTCTTTGCGCGTAGCCGGCGCTACTTCCAACTGTCTTTTCGAGCGAAGCGCAGCCAAGTCGAAGGGCTCCAAATGACAGTGGCGGGAGGGTGGCGCGACTGCGGGAGACCAAGAAGGGTAGGCGCGAGCCTCAGCAGGCCGGCAGGCCCAATTGGTCCAAGTCGCTATTCTCTACACCTCTTAGCGCATCCGGCACGCATCCGCTCAGATTGTTGAAACCCATAGCCAACTCTTCCAGGTTGGTGAGGTTGCCCAGCTCAGCCGGTATCTCTCCGCTCAGCTGGTTGCCACTGAGATACAGTCGTTCCAGGTTGGAGAGTTGGCCCAGCTCAGCGGGTATGTCTCCGCTCAGCTGGTTGCCACTGAGATACAGTCGTTCCAGGTTGGAGAGTTGGCCTAGCTCAGCGGGTATCTCCCCACTCAACCGGTTCCCATAGAGGTACAACTCTGTCAGCTTAGAGAGCCGGCCCAACTCCGAGGGTATAGTGCCGGTCAATTCGCCGCCCCCTTCATCGTTGCCGCTTAGATCCAAGAGCTCCAGGTTGGAGAGGTCGCCCAATTCCGGTGGAATCTCTCCGCTCAACAAGCTATTGCCGAGTCCCAACCACATCAGGTTGGCCAGGCTTCCCAACTCCGCGGGTATCTCTCCCTTCAAACCGAAACCGTAGAGCTCCAACCTTATGACGCGTCCGTCCTCGTCAGTGGTAACTCCGTACCATTCCCCGATTGCATCATCACTCAACCAGTTGTCTTCTTGAAAGTCCCACGGCCTCCAGTTGGCTCCATCCATCGCGTTATAGATGCTGACCAGTGCCTCCCTATCCGTTTCGGCGGAACCCTGGGCGGGCACGGACATGGATTCCGGTGTCATCGCAGCCGTCGATTCGGGCGCGTCGGTTGTCGGCTCGGGAGGGGCCGTGGCCCTTTCTGGCGTAGATGTAGAAGCGGCTCGTTCAGCAGTGGGCGACGCGGAAGGCTCTTCAGAGCTGCAAGCGAGGAGGACCAGCAGAAGCATAGAGACGGTGGTCCACCTGGTCATCAGGCGCACTTTACCCACCTCCAGTCATGAGTATGAAGGCTATCGGGTATCCTATAGAGGACGTATGCTTGTGTCAACAATTGCGTCCTTAGGGTATTTCCTTGATGTGCTGGTGGACAACACCGCTCATCTCCGTATCAAGTACGCTGCAGGCTATGAGCGGGCTTGGGGTCAACGCGTTCCTACAC
The DNA here is from genome assembly GCA_034421435.1 of Dehalococcoidia bacterium. Taxonomy (GTDB): domain Bacteria; phylum Chloroflexota; class Dehalococcoidia; order Lucifugimonadales; family UBA2985; genus JAPPHY01. Next base: position 48,305 of record DAOUKJ010000037.1, read on the forward strand.
GTAGTCCGCTCACCCTGAGCCGTGTCGAAGGGCATGAGCGGACTGGGGAAGGGCACGTGAGACATTGGTAGTCGCTGGATTGCGGCTTCCGCCGCAAGGACGGTTGCGGTGGTAGGCGACCACTGCAGGCATTCTCAGTATGTGCTGGTGCTATGGCATCATACCGCTCATCCTGAGCTTGTCGAAGGAAGTGAGCGGAGGGATTACGCCCAGCCGGCCCGCTCAAATGGTTCGACAGGCTCACCATGAGCGGGCCGGGGGTCTCCCGCGTTCGCACACTTAGTCCGCTCACCCTGAGCCGTGTCGAAGGGCGTGAGCGGACTGGGGAAGGGCACGTGAGACATTGGTAGTCGCTGAATCGCGGCTTCCTTCGCAGTGACGGTTGCTGTTAGCCACGCGAGGCGCGCCGACACACGGGACGTTTACACAGAGTGCCGTTAGTGCTACTCTCCCATGTACTCCCACGCCCGCCTCAGGCAAGTCGGGCGACAAGGACCTGAAAGCCTCTCCAACATGCGAAGGGTCTTCTACGGATGGTATATCGTAGCCGCAAGCGTAGGACTCAACTTCTACCTGTCCATAGTGTTCTTTCAGGGCTTCCAGGTGTTCTTCCTGCCTATCCTCAACGAGTTCGGATGGAGCCGCGCCGTGACCTCCGGCGCATTCTCGCTGCGGCAGCTGGAGTCCGGTCTGCTGGCCCCGTTCATCGGCTTCCTGGTGGACCGATGGGGGCCAAGGAAGATCATCCTGACGGGTGTGGTGCTCGGCGCAGCGGGGATGATCATGATGGGCTTCATCAACTCGCTCTGGACGTTCTACGCCGCCTTCCTCCTCGCCTCCCTGGGCACCAGCGGCTCATCGCATGGCGTGTCCTGGTCCGCGGCCGTGGCCAACTGGTTCGACAGGCTGAGGGGCCGGGCGCTCGGCATCGCGATGATGGGCCCGGTAGTGGGAGGCCCATTCGTGGTCGTCGTGGCCATCCTGAACGGCTGGCTGGGCTGGCGATCGGCACTCATCCTGCTGGGCGTCGGCATGCTGGTTGTCGGCATACCGCTGGGCATGGTCGCACGACAGCGGCCGGAGCCATACGGTCTGCTGCCGGACGGCGACACCGTGCGGAGGATGCCTGGCCCGCTGGACGCATCCTACCCGGGAGCTTTCCAGGGTGCCTCCGACGGCTTGACAGTGAGCCAGGCCGTGGCCACCCGCGAGTTCTGGCTGCTCATGGTGCTATTCGCCTCAATGTTCATGGGTATAAGCGGTCTGATGGTTCACCTGATACCCATGCTGGAGGACATGGGCTACTCCTCAGCGCTGGCTGCGGCGATCCTGGGCATCATGTTCCTGCTGAGCGGCATTGGCCGCATGGGCGCCGGTTTCCTCGCGGACATGCTCGACTTTGTGAAGGTGATGGGCGGACTAGTAGTGTTCCAGGTCACCGGGCTGCTGCTGCTTGGTGTGGTCGGCCCCGGCCAGCTGTGGATGGTCGGCATATTCTTGCTGCTCTTCGGCATTGGATTCGGGGGTACGATACCACTGAGGCCGTTCCTGATGATGCAGCTGTTTGGGTCGCGCTCGTTCGGGGCGCTGCAGGGCCTTGTGCAGGGCGGCGCCATCGGCGCAGGCATGGTCGGGCCGGTGTTCTACGGCTGGGTGTTCGACACACGCGGTTCCTACGATCTGGCCATCTACGCGTCAATCGGCACGATCCTGGTCTCGCTGCCTCTCCTGTTCTTCATACGCGTGCCTCGAAGCGTCGCGCGGAGCGTGCACTGACGACCGCGATGCTCGAAAACGGTCTACGAAACCGGAAAGCAGCCGGCGACAAGCCGGAGGCAAGGGAGGTGTGACATGGCGCCGGAAGTGGCAGCCGACAGCGTCCTCGTTGACGCGCAACGACTGGAGCGGTTTGTGTTCACGGTCTTCACGACCCTGGGCCTGAGCGAGTCCAACGCCCGGGACGCCGCGGACGTGCTGGTCAAGTCCGACATCTACGGCATCGACTCCCACGGCGTGCCCCGACTGGCAGGCTACGTGAACAGGCTGCGAACTGGGGCAGCCCAGGGCAACCCGGAGGTGGTGGTCGTCCATGAGCTACCGTCCACGGCCCTGGTGGACGGCGCCAACGGCGTCGGTATGGTGGTGGGCAAGCGGGCCATGGAGATCGCCATACGCAAGGCGGAAGCCACAGGCGCGGGCTTCGTGTCGGTGCGCAACAGCTCACACTACGGCATCGCCGGATACTACGCCCGCATGGCGCTTGAGCACGACATGATCGGCTTCAGCATGACCAACGTGGGCAGCGGCGGCAGCACCCCGGCCACGGGAGGCCGCACCGGGTTCTTCGGCACCAACCCCATCGCCGTGGCCGCGCCCACCGGTACGCCTCCCGCGTTCGTCATGGACTTCGCCACCACCGTCGTCGCCTCCGGCAAGCTGCAGATCGCGCAGCGGCGCGGCCAGCCCGTGCCGCTCGGCTGGGTCGTCGACAGGGATGGCAACCTCTCCACGAACCCCGCGGACAGGCACGGCGGAGGCTACATTCCGCCCCTCGGCGGCATGCGCGAGACCAGCGGCCACAAGGGCTACGGCCTGCTGCTCCTGGTCGATATACTGTCCGGCGTGCTGTCCGGCGCGGCCGTTGGAGCCACTGCCAGCAAGCTCACTGCGGAGGGCGCACGGAGTGAGCAAGCCCGCCCGGACGGCGCAGGCTCCAACACCGGCCACTTCTTCGGCGCGCTGCGCGTGGACGGCTTCCGCCCCCTGGACGAGTTCAAGGCGCAGATGGACGAGATGATGAGCGTCATTCGCAGCTCCGAGAAGCTGCCGGGCTGGGAGCGCATCTTCGTGCACGGCGAGCCGGAATGGGAAGCGGAGCGCGATCGGCTTGAGAATGGCATACCTCTTGACCGGCCCACCTATGATTCCCTCGTGAACGTGGCGAAGGACCTGGACATACCCCTGGACGTGGAGAAGTAGCGACACCGAGGCGCAATGACGCCTTAGAAGACAAGGAGAAGACCATGAAGCTGGTGCTATTCGGCGACGAGTTCAACCTGGGAATACTCTCCGGCGACTCGGTGATAGACGCCTCATCGGTTGGGGACGCGATCAGCCACAACTCACCGCAGGAGCTGATGAGCAGCGTCATCGCGGACTTCGACAGGCATCGCGGCGCGATGGAACAGCTCGCGGCATCCGGGCAGCGCATCCCTGCCAGCGACGTGAGGCTGCGCGCGCCTCTGCCCTGCCCGCCAAGGCTGATCTGCATGGCCGTCAACTACCTGGAGCACGACGACCAGGTTGAGCCTGCTCCCATCAACGCCTTCAACAAGTCCTCCGGCAGCGTCATAGGCAACGGCGACACCATCGTGCTGCCGAGCGCGCAAGCCACGGTGTTCGAGCACGAGGCTGAGCTTGGCATCGTCATCGGCAAGCGCGCGAGCGCCATCAGGGCGGAGGACGCCTACGACTACGTGTTCGGCTACGTCAACTTCATCGACGTGTCATGCAGGGGAATCGGGCCCGCGGGCCGCGACAGCTTCTTCATCGGCAAGTCGTGGGACACGTTCGGCCCCATGGGCCCGGCGATTGTAACCGCCGACGAGGTCGCAGACCCGCTAAACCTGCCCGTGCGCCTCAGCGTTCAGGGAACGCTCCGCCAGGACTACAGCACCCGCAGCATGGGCCACAAGATACCGGAGCTGCTGGAGTGGATCACGTGGATAACCGCGCTTGAGCCGGGCGACGTAGTGGCTTGCGGCACCCACCACCTCGGCCTAGGGCCGCTGCAGGACGGCGACGTGGTGGAGATGGAGATCGCCGAGTTCGGCAAGCTGACGCTAAACGTCACCGACGCCCTGAAGCGCGAGTGGCCGCGTGAGACGCGGGCGCAGCGCGAGGCGCGGGAGGCCGCCGGAGCGTAGCGCAGGGGCGTCGACTGCCGCCGCACTTGCCCGCCCACGTCTCATGCTGCATAATCGAATCGCGAGAGGTGCCGAGCGCCTCTCGCGCAAACCGATGCACACAACAACCGAACGGGAGGTGACTCGCCTTGGCACACTTGCTGATCAGACATAAGGTGGAGAGCTACGCCAAGTGGAGGCCGGTGTTCGCCGAGCAGAACGCCGACCGCGAGGCCGCCGGCCAGGTGGGGGACGCCCAGGTCTTCCGCAGCGGCGACGACCCGTGGGAGGTGCTGATCCTCATGGAGTGGGACGAGCTTGAGAGGGCGCGGCAGTTCGCCGCCGCAGACGCGACCCGCGAGGCCATGCAGGCTGCCGGCGTCTCGGACGAGCCGACCTTCACCTTCCTGCAGGGCGTCTAGCGCCCAACTGCGTTCTCCTGAAAGATACCAGTATGGCCGACCCCAAGGCCCAGCAGGACTGCCACTACGCACGCCTGGGTGAGGTGGACTACACCGAGGCGTGGAACATGCAATCGGCCATTGCCCGCCGCAGGGCTGACGGCGAGATACCGGACTACCTGCTGCTCCTGGAGCACCCGCACACGTACACGCTCGGCCGTCGCGCGGTCATCGATGAGGTGCTGGCGAGCAACGCCGCGCTGGAGCGGCTGGGCGCGCGCGTCGTGCACGCAGACAGGGGCGGGCTGGTCACCTACCACGGCCCCGGCCAGATTGTGGGCTACCCCATAGTGGACGTCCGCCATATCGGCGGCCCGCGGGGCTACGTATGCGCGCTGGAGGAGGTGGTCATCCTCACGCTCAATGACTTTGGCCTTGCCGCCGAAAGGATACCGGACCTGATTGGTGTGTGGGTCGGAGACGTGAAGGTCGCCTCCATAGGGGTGCGGATAAGCCGGGGCATATCCACCCACGGCTTCGCGCTGAACGTGAGCACCGACCTGTCCTACTTCCGCCACATCGTGCCCTGCGGGATGCCGGGCGCGGTGGTCGGCAGCATGGAGAGCCTGCTGGGGGCGCCGGTCGACAAAGACTTGGTGGCGGAGCGGCTGGTGCACCACTTCGGGAGCCGGCTGCGCAGGACGATGGTGGAGGTGGCACCGGAGACTCTCGGCACGCGGGCTGTAGCTGGAACGCAGGCCTAGGAGCGGCCGCTCTCGCCCGCTGAGACCAGAAGCTCCTGCCGGTGGCCCCAGCGCTTCAGGAACCGGCGGAAGTTGACCATGCTCAGCTCCTCTCGCTCATCCTCCGACAGGCTTGTCCACACCCGGTGCTCGTGGCGCTGCAACGGCAGCGAGGAGAGCGCCATCAGGCGGTAGCCCTTCTCCAGGAAGCAGAAGCTGTACTCCAGGTCCAGGTTGCGGTAGAAGCGGAAGCTCTCCCGCATCAGGTCCACCTCCGGGAGCAGCGCCCTCTTGAACGCGAAGCAGTACGCCTGGATCGCGTCCGCCCGGCCCTCGTCGATCTCCTCGAAGTGGCGCAGGTCGTCGGTACGCAGCCCCCACGGGCCTGCCGCTCCCACGCCATCCTCGGCCAGCGCGCCGGCGATGGGCGACAGGAAGTCCTCCGTGGCCTCCACGGACGTGTCCATGAGCACGACGTAGGTGCCCAGGCACTGCTTGAGCAGGATGTTCTTGGCCGCCGCCTCGCCCAGGACGTGGTCGGCGTGGATCACCCTCACCCGCGGGTCCTCGCCCGCCTTCTCCTCCAGCCACGCGGAGGTGCCGTCCGTGGAGCCGTTGTCGACGACTACGACCTCCAAGGGGTGCCTCTCGCCCAGCGCCAGCAGGCTGTCGATGCACCGCTGCACGTCGCCAAGGTAGTTGCACGCCACGATGCCCACGGAGAACTCCAGCCTGTCAGGCTCGTCCAGCAGCGACGATACGTCACGCGATGACGAAACCTCCGGCCACCGCTCCGTGCGCCGCTCCAGCTCCGACTTGGGGCGGGCGCGTGTCCCCGCGGTCGCGTCTTCCAGGATGTAGCCGTCTTCACCCACGCTGCGCCGCACGGCGTCCGCCTCCGGGTAGTTCTGCCGCGCCCTCAGCTCCGACCTGCGCGCCTGCGCCGCCGATACGTGCTCCGGCACGCTCCACGACTCCACCGATCCGGCGAGTCCCAGCCCCAGTACGCCGTCGAACTCCAGCAGCAGCGTCAGCTTGGCGTGGTCCGGCAGGCCGGAGCGCGTCATTGCCCACGTCAGGGCCAGCGCGCCGGGCATGTCCAGGTCATCGTTCACGCGGCCTAGGAACGCCTGCCTCCACTGCTCCACGTCGGCGTCCACGCCGTCAGCCGCGCCGAGCGCGGACGACCACTCCCACACGCGGTTCCGCAGGCGCTGCAGGCCGCGCTGCGCCGCGCGGAGCGCTGAGAACGTGAAGTTGAGACGGGAGCGGTAGCGGACGGTGAGGCAAAGGTACCGAAACGCCATCGGGTCAAAGCAGCGGCTCTCCAGGTCCTCCAGCGTGTAGTCGTTCGCCGTAGACTTGGACATCTTCACGCCGTCCGCCAGCAGGTGCTGGCCGTGCACCCACGTACGAACGAACGGCCCTCCGAACGCGCCCTCGCTCTGTGCGCGCTCGCCCTCGTGGTGCGGGAACACGTTGTCCACGCCGCCGGTGTGGATGTCCAGCCGCTCGCCCAGGTACCTCGTGGACATGGCGGAGCACTCAATGTGCCAGCCGGGGAAGCCGTCGCCCCACGGGCTGGGCCAGAACAGCACTCTGCCCGGCTCGGCCGCCTTCCACAGCGTGAAGTCGCGCGGGTCATGCTTCAGAGGGTCGGTCTCCGCCCTCACGCCTTCAAGCAGGTCGCCGCCGATGTTGCCGGACAGACTACCGTAGTCCGGAAAGCGGGACACGGAGAAGTAGACGTTGCCCTCTACCTCGTAGGCGTAGCCCCGCTCCATGAGCCGCTCCGTGATACGGGCCATCTCGTCGACGTGGTCCGTGGCGCGCGGGAAGTGTGTGGCGGGCAGGATGCCCAGCTTGGCCTCGTCCCTGTGGAATGCCTCCTCGTAGAAGTCCGCAATCTCCCGGGGCGTCTTGCCCTCCGCCAGTGCGGATGCGATGACCTTGTCTTCGCCGCGCTCCAGCATCTCCTGGCGCATATGGCCTACATCGGTTATATTCTTTACGTGGACTACGCTCAGGCCCTGCGCCTCCAGGCCACGGCGGATCCAGTCGGCCATGAGGTACGTCCGCAGGTTGCCAATGTGCGCGTGGCGGTAGACCGTGGGGCCGCAGCTGTACATTCGCACCAGCCCCGGCTCAAGGGGCTGGAAAGGCTCCACACTGCGGGAGAGGGTGTTGAAGAGTCGCATAGCCTCGCCTGAAACGTCAGCTCGGACAGTGTCTAATTCTAGTCCTTCCGCGTCGATGCTTCAATCCCGCCGCGCCCGGAGACCCTTGCGTTACTTGGGCAGCGCTCACCCCCATCTCAATCTTCCCCCTCGAGGGGGAAGATGGTTTGGTGACCGCCGCGCCTGCGAGGTGAGCGCGTGACGGCGCCCGGCACACATGGGACCACCCGCTGCGGCCCCCTGACGCTCGAATGGGGAAGCCGCACGTACGTCATGGGCATTGTGAACGTGACGCCGGACTCCTTCTCAGGCGACGGCCTCGCCCATGACGCAGACGCGGCCCTGGAGCAGGCCCTGCGCTTCCAGGCGGAAGGAGCGGACATCATCGACGTGGGCGGCGAGTCCACGCGGCCCGGTCACACGCCCGTGAACGCCGACGAGGAGATTCGACGCGTCGTTCCTGTCATTCGGCTGCTGGCCTCGCGCCTGCACGTTCCCATCAGCGTGGACACTTACAAGCACGACGTGGCGCACGCGGCCCTGGCTGCAGGCGCATCCATGATCAACGACGTGTGGGGTCTCAAGCGCGATCCCGCCCTGGCGGAGCTGGCCTCCCGCGAAGGCGTGCCAATCGTGCTAATGCACAACCAGGCCGGTACAGCCTACACAGACCTGCTCCCGGACGTGATTGTGAGCCTCCGCACAAGCATGGACACCGCGCTCGGCGCGGGCGTCCCGCCCGAGAGCATCATACTCGATCCAGGCCTGGGGTTCGGCAAGACCGCCGAATACAACCTGGAGCTGCTGCGAAGGCTCTCGGAGCTTACGACGCTCGGGCGGCCACTTCTGGTGGGTTCCTCCCGCAAGTCCACCATAGGGCTGGTGCTGGACCTACCCGTCGAGGAGCGGCTGGAGGGGACGGCTGCCACAGTCGCTATCGCCATCGCGAACGGTGCGGACGTCGTTCGCGTCCACGACGTGAAGGTCATGACGCGCGTGGCCAGGATGAGCGACGCGGTGGTCAGGGGTTGGACTGCCCCGGCGGGCGGCGCGTGACGACGGTCAAAGCCTACCTCGGGCTGGGGTCGAACCTCGGCGACCGGGAGCATAACCTGGAGCGCGCCGTATCACTTCTGGAGCGCGTGGCCGCGCCGGTGGTCGTGTCGTCCGTATACGAGACGCGGCCCTGGGGCTACGTCGACCAGCCGGACTTCCTCAACCTGGCGTGCCGCGTGGAGACCGCGCTGTCTCCGGAGGAGCTGCTTGGGGCGGCGCAGGCAGTGGAGGTACTCATCGGGCGGGAGCCTACGTTTCGCTACGGCCCAAGGATAATCGACGTGGACATCCTACTATACGGCGACCTCATCATCAATGTCGATGGCCTGCGCGTGCCGCATCCAAGTCTGTTCGAAAGGGCGTTCGCGCTAGCTCCGCTGGCCGAAATCGCCCCCGAGTTGGTTCACCCGGAGCTGGGCACGTCGATTCGGATGCTGTTGGCCCGGCTGCCGCGCGCGGAGCGGGATGGCGTGTCACTGTTTGGACCGCTGCTTCGCCGCTAGGGCGACGTGCCATCTACCACAACCGTCATTGCGGCAGAAGCCGCAATCCAGGGGCGGGAGGCGGAGGAGGCGCTCACCCCCATCTCAATCTTCCCCCATCAAGGGGGAAGAGGCTTTGGTGGCCGCCCAGCAGGTTGCTCAACGCCCTCGCCGCTAGGTACGCAGGTTGGGGGGAAGCAGATTGGGAATGGAGTCCTCTATGGGGTAGGTCTCCGGGCAGCCCTCGCATTGAAGTTCGCCACGCACCACCTCAACCTCATTCTCCTCCTCCACCTTGAGCTTGAATGTGCTCTTGCACGTGGGGCAGGCCAGGATGTCCAGAAGCTCTTTCTTCATGTGTTGGCGCTCCCTTGGAGTATGGTCCAACTGCAATCTATATTGCCCGCACGCTACCTGCCTGTCAATCCCTCCTGGTAAATGAAGGCCAGCAGGTCGGACAGGAAGATCACGGTTATGCCAAGCAACAGGATAAGGTTGACGCCGGACGTCAGGCTTTTTGCGCGGGCGAGAAAGCCTCGGGCTGCCGGCGATGGACCACCACCGGCTCGTGCGGCCGGCCGATTCCACCTGCGGCGTGCAATGACGAACATGACCAGAGCCAGCCCGATCTTCACCGCGGCGGCGATGGTGTAGGCGGGCGGCGTCGTGGGCTCGCTGAGGCGATCGAACAGCATCACTGCTCCCGTGATCACCAGCACGGCAATCGCGGTGTCCACCACGCTGCGGAAGCGGAGCATGGCCTCCGCACTGAGCGCGGGCCCCGAAGACTCCGCGTCGGTCGCGCGAGGACGAAGCACCAGCACGTAGAAGAGCGTGCCGCCAACCCAAGACACGGCCGCGATGGCGTGAGACCAGCGAATGAGCAGCAGGACGCCCTCACCCAGGGTCATGCGAGAGACTCCCGCGTGCGCGCCTGTTTGCGCCCGCGAACGGCGTTTCCCGCGGCACCCGGCCACTGAAGACCAACGCGTCCCATCTTTCCTCCGAACCTACCGCAAAGTCCGACCTGTCTCAACTGCACAGCAAGAGTTTACCACCTCTCGCGCAGCCATTAACCGGGCATTGTATCCGCAATGCAACGCTCCTTGCGCCGTTCACGTAGGAATCCACGCGCAGGACGGCGAGAAGCCGCTATGGACACCGCGTCGATTTCAGGTATAATTGCGTTTTGGGACTATGTTCATTGCGCTGCTCGCCCACGGGTCGCCGACAATGGACTCTTAGAGGAACACAGAGCACAGCGCTATGTCCATACTGCTTCGGCTTCTTCGATTTGCCCTGAAGTATAAGTTCAGGCTGGCATTAGCCTACGTGTCCACCATAGGCGTGACCGCGTTTGCGCTCACCATTCCGTACGTCTTGGGCAGGGGTGTGGACAAGGTCTTGGAGTCCCTTGTGCTCAGCGAGCTTTACCCGTATGCCATCTTGATCTTTGTGCTCAGCGTCGGCCGCGGCATCGCCGCCTATGGCCAGCAATACCTCGGCGAGTCGCTCGGACAGCGCGTCGCGTACGACATGCGTAACGCCTACTACGAGAAGCTCCAGCGCCTCAGCTTTGCCTTCCACGACAGCCAGCGTTCGGGCGACCTGATGTCCCGGGCCACCGCCGACGTGGAAGGAATCCGCATGTTCATCCAGGGCGGCGTCGTTCGCGGTGGCTTCATGGTGCTGCTCATCCTGGGTGTAAGCGTCATCCTGGTGGTCAACAGCTGGCAGCTAGCTCTCATGAGCCTGGTCTTCGTGCCGTTCATCATTCTGCGCACCTCCACCATCATGCTGACCATGCGCCGCAACTGGCTGGCGGAGCGAACGGAGATGGGACACCTGAACACGGTACTTCAAGAGAACCTGGCCGGGCAACGCGTGGTCAAGGCATTTGCAGCAGAGGAGCTGGAGGAGGAGAAGTTCGGGTACCGCGCGGGCGAGGTGGCCAAGTATGGGTTCAATGCTGAACGCCTTCAGGCTATCACCACCTCCCTCAACAACTTCTTCTTCCTGGGCGGCACCGGCGTCATTCTCTGGTTCGGCGGACGCCAGGTGGTCGAGGGCAGCATGACCGCCGGTGTTCTGGTATCCTTCCTGCTCTACATGGGGCTGCTGGCCATTCCGGTACGCATGACCGCATGGATAGTCAACAGCTTCTCCCGCGCCATTTCCTCCGGAGAGCGCATATACTACGTGCTCGACGCCGAGTCTCCGGTGAGCGAGAAGCCGGGCGCTCTGGAGCTGCCGAGGGTCAAGGGCGACGTAAAGTTCGAGAGTGTGTCGTTCGGGTACGAGGAGACCACGCCGGTGCTCAGGGACGTGAGCATCGAGGTACCCAGCACCAAGATCCTGGCCATTCTGGGAGCCCCCGGCAGCGGCAAGTCCACAATAGTACACCTCATCCCGCGATTCTACGACGTAACCCGCGGACGTATCACAATCGACGGTGTGGACGTCCGCGACACCACCCTGGCGTCACTGCGCCACAACGTAGGAATCGTTCAGCAGGACGTGTTCATCTTCACGTCCACCATACGCGCCAACATAGCGTATGGCGCCGTAAACGCCTCGGAGGAGGACGTGGTCCAGGCCGCCAAGCTGGCCCAACTCCACGACTTCATCGAGTCCATGCCGGAGGGATACGACACCTATGTCGGCGAACGAGGCGTCACACTCTCCGGCGGACAGCGACAGCGCCTGGCAATCGCCCGCACGCTGCTGCTGGATCCTCCGATTCTCATACTTGACGACTCCACGTCCAGCGTGGACACGCAAACCGAACATCTCATACGCCAAGCCCTGATCACCGTGATGCAGGGCAGAACCACCTTCGTCATTGCTCACCGACTGAGCAGCGTAAGAAACGCCGACAGCATCCTGGTCATGAAGGACGGGCAGGTGGTGCAGCAGGGCGCCCACGAGGAACTGGTCAATATCCCAGGGCCGTACCAGGAGATCTACGAACTGCAGCTTCGTCCGCAGGAGCAGGAGGTCAACGGGCACCAGGAGGAGGCGGTGAAAGCCATCACGGGAGAGGCTTCAGAAAGCAGCTCCGCCGCGGCCGGAGAATCCGTCCGAAGGCCGGGCTCGACGCAAAGGGAGGCGCTGCCATGACGGGGGGCTGGAACCGCAACCTCCCGGGCGTCGACGAGGTGCGCCGCATACGCGGGCGGCTAAGCCTGGTGCTTGAGGACACGGAGTTCGGCAAGGTCTACGACCAGGGCGTTGTGCTGCGCCTGCTCGGCTATGTGCGCCCTCACTGGAAGCTGACCGCGTTCAGCATGGTGATGATGCTTGTGTACATAGGCACCCAGGTATCCGTGCCCCTGCTCGTGGCCCTGGCCGTCCAGGAGTTCATCAGGCC
>DAOUKJ010000038.1:0-11306 GCA_034421435.1 Dehalococcoidia bacterium
GGGCTGCACTGACATCGTCTCTATTGTGACCGCTCAGGTACGGAACCCGGCGGGCTCTCAAGGCCCAGCCACAACTCGAAGACGGTTCTGTCTATCGTCAAGTTTGGTGGGCCGTCAGGGATTCGAACCCTGGACTCCCGGATTAAAAGTCCGGAGCTCTGACCGGCTGAGCTAACGGCCCCGCGTCACATCGCCGATTCTAACCAACGCGCTATTGATTATCAATCGCGCTGGTCGCGTCGAGCGATGGCTCCGCCGGGAGGAACGAAAGCTCGGAGAATGGCCAGTATCGCACAACCACCTTCCCCACGATGTTGTCTATCGGCACGGGCCCCCAGTGCCTCGAATCGCTGCTGCCGCGGCGGTTGTCGCCCATCACAAAGTAGCTGTTCGGCGGGACCAGCACGGGCGCCAGGTTGTCCAGACCGCTCTCCACCAGGTACGGCTCATCGAGCTGTTCGCCATCGATGTACACGGTGCCGCGCTCGATCGAGACGGTCTCGCCCGGCAGGCCGATGACTCGCTTCACGAAGTCCCTCGTGGGATCGTAGGGGTACTGGAATACGATGACCTCCGCGCGCTGGGGCCCATGGAATGGGTACAGCAGGCTGTCCTCCTCCCAGAAGTCCCAGTAAGGCACCAGTCTGTCCAGCGCCTCCGCGCCAACGTTGAAGTAGACCAGCTTGTTCACTATCAGCCTGTCCTCGTGAGAAAGGGTCGGCTCCATGCTCGACAGCTCCACGCGGTAGTTTCGCACCGAGGACTGGAGCAGAAAGAAGATCACGAGAGCCAGTGACACGGTCTCGAGAATGTCGGTTATGAACTCCCTTATGGCTGCGAGCGACAAGTTTGTATCCCCCCGTGCAGGTCGAAGAACAATTATAGCCCGTAACGCGTTTCGAGTCATCGCTGCTGCCCAGCCGAATCCTCGGCGCGCTCCTCAAGCCTGCTGCGATGGCGAAGCGGCGGGCGCGCCTTGTTGCCCCATGGCTGCAGTGCTATAATGCGCAGTTGGACGGAGGGACGGACACCGCGCGAGACAGCCGTACCTCCGCGCCGTCAATCCCCGATAGCTCAGCGGTAGAGCGGGCGGCTGTTAACCGCTAGGTCGTAGGTTCGAATCCTACTCGGGGAGCCAGCATCACCTCAGCACGCTCCGGTCTAACTGCGGCATCCTGAGCCCCGTAGTCGCTGACAGCATCCGCTGCCGCAGTCCCATTGCCACAGCCGGCAATTCAGCCGCTGCCGACCGTGCTACAATTCACTTCGCCCTGTAGCCGGTCCCGCCACGCCAATCCACCTGCGTGAGTGGAGTGAGCAGCCTCGGAGACCCGACGGGTCGGAATGCCACGTATGCTGCAAAGTAGACCTATGCCCCTGAACTGGGTGAGCCGCGACGGCAAGATTATCATCCTGGCCAGGTCGACGCGCACCTTTGCCCAGGGTTCCATCGCGGTGCTGTTTGCGGTCTACCTGGACCTGCTGGGCTTCACACTCACGCAGATAGGCATATTCTTCAGCTTTGGCGTAGCCGGCGCGGCTCTCTTCTCGTTTCTTGTGTCGCTGATAGCCGAGAAGGTGGGGCGACGACGCCTGATGGTGGCGCTAACACTGGCGACGGCCGCCGGCGGCGCAGTCCTGGTCGTGACCGACGACGTCGCGGTGCTGACGGCCTTCGCGTTCCTGGGCACCCTGAGCGGGGTCGGCGGCGGAGGCGGCGCACAGCCGACTCAGCCGCTGGAGCAGGCGAGCCTGGCGGACGCGGCTCCGGCAGCGCGGCGAACGGACCTGTTCGCAGTGTATGGGATCGCCTCCACCGGCGCGGCCGCCGTCGGCGCGCTGGCGGCCGGACTGCCGGAGGTCTTCCAGAGCCAACTCGGCGCCGACGAGCTTGTCGCATTCAAGGTGATGTTCGTCGCGTTCGTTGTGCTTCTGCTCGTCGTCGCGCTGCTCTACAGCCTGCTCTCGTCCGACGTAGAGGTGCGCGCCGAGGCGAGGCACTGGGTGAACCCGCTGACCCTCCCTTCAAGGCGGATCATATTCACTCTCACTGCGCTGTTCAGCGTCGACCACTTCGCGGGGTCGCTGATGCTCCAGAGCCTGGTCGCCTACTGGTTCAGCACACGATTCGACTTGGAGTTGGGCGCTCTTGCCCTCGTGTTCTTCTTTTCGCAGATACTGGCGGCCATATCGCTGTGGCTGGCAGCCAGGATTGCCGCCAGGATAGGGCTGATCAACACCATGGTGTTCACGCACATACCGGCGAACCTGTTCCTGATTGGCGCGGCGTTCGCTCCCACTGCCACGCTCGCGGTGGCATTCTGGCAGCTTCGCTCTTTTCTGGGCCAGATGGACGTGCCCACGCGCACGTCTTACATAATGGCGGTGGTAGGGCCGGAGGAGCGCGTAGCGATGGCGGGCATACACATCGTCGGTCGGAGTGTCTCGGGCATCGGTGGGCCAACCGTGGCGACGGCGCTGTGGCAGGCTGTCTCGGCCAGCGCGCCGTTGATTGGCTGTGGAGTGCTGAAGATCGCGTACGACGTGGCCCTGTACTTCATGTTCCGCAACATCAAGCCCCCTGAGGAAGTAGCGAGAGCCGCGGAACGCTCGGCCCGCCGGTCAAGCTAGACCGAAATCCTGTGGCGCCCGCAATAGACCTGCGATAGAATCGCGTTCATGGACGGCAAGACCTGCCTGATCACCGGCGGCAGCGACGGCATCGGCTATGCGGCTGCGCGTGAGCTGGCCAGGATGGGCGCGAGCGTTATCATCGCCGGCCGCAATCCTGCCAAGACCGCTGCCGCCGCAGCCCGCATCATCGAGGACACCGGCAACCGCTCCGTACGTTTCATGCTGGCCGACCTGTCGTCGCAGGCCGAGGTGCGCGGGCTGGCGGCGCAGGTCAAGGAGGAGCTGCCGAGGCTGGACGTTCTGATCAACAATGCCGGCGCCGTGTTTCTCTCTAATCGCCGGAGCGTCGACGGCATAGAAATGACCTTCGCCCTCAATCACCTTGGCCCTTTTCTGCTGACCACCCTGCTGCTGGACCTGCTCCGGGGCACCTCGCAGGCCCGGATAGTCAACGTGTCGTCCGGCGCCCACTCCTCGGCCCGCGACTTCCGGCTGGAAGACCTGCCCAAGCCCGAAAGCGGCGGCGGCTATCGCGCCTACGCTCGCTCGAAGCTCTGCAATGTCCTGTTCACCTACGAGCTGGCACGACGGCTGGAAGGCTCAGGCCTGACGGTCAACGCCCTGCATCCGGGGCTGGTCCGCACCAACATCGCGCGCAACAACGGGCTTCTTGGACGGGTCGTCAACCTCCTCATCGGAGCGCGCGGCGTCAGTGCCGCCAGGGGAGCGGAAACGCTGACCTACCTGGCAGCCTCTCCCGAGGTCGAGGGTGTCACGGGCAGGTACTTCGTGGACTGCCGCGACATACCGTCCTCAGCCCTGAGCTACGACGTCGGCCTGGCCGCGGGCCTGTGGGAGCTGAGCGAGCGGCTGACAATCCCGGCCTAGAAGACGGAATCAGACTAGCGGGAATCTCCGGTCAGGCCGCTCCATCTACATTTGCACACGGATGTGACCCGATAACTCCAGTGCAAGGCAACCAACCTGCGGGCTGCCGAACTAATCGCGCGCGGTAGAGCGTGAATGCAGGGAGACCAGTCGGTCCCCTAAAGCCTACACCCTATACGAAGTGGTGAGGGACTAGCGTGAGGGATCCCGCCGATCCCTCACCTGGCACTCGGACGTACCCAGACAAACAATAGCGCCACGAAGCGCACCCACCACCACACCCACCTCGTGCATTGTTAGGATGCTCCCCGGAACACTGACATGTGCCTCTTGTCACATGATGTTAACAAGGGGGTAATGCTTCTGTTACCTGCCGGAAACACGAACGTACACATTCCCGCCTACTCTCAACCTGTGGTCTTCAAATTCGGTGCACTGAAAGCAGACAATGACTTCGCAATCTGAGACGAAATCCACTGCCGTGGCAACGCACTGCCCCTACTGCGCGTTCCAGTGCGGCATGAGCATTTCACTGTCCTCAGGACAGCCCGTGGTCGAGGGTGACCCCGAGTTTCCCGTCAACCAAGGCGCGCTGTGCGTCAAGGGCTGGACGTCCGTCCAGACTCTGGCCCACCCCAAAAGGCTGCTCACTCCTCTCATACGCAACGCGAGCGGTGATTTCGAGCCGACGAGCTGGGAAGCGGCTCTGGACAGGGTGGTTGACGGCATCACGAGCTCGCAGGAAGCCTACGGAAAGCAGGCCGTCGGCATTTTCGGCGGCGGTTCATTGACCAACGAGAAGGCGTACCTCCTAGGCAAGTTCGCGCGAGTAGCCCTCCAGACGCCCAACATCGATTACAACGGCCGCTTCTGCATGTCATCGGCGGCCGCCGCTTCCATCCGGGCCTTCGGCGTGGATCGCGGTCTGCCGTTTCCCGTGGAGGACATTGCGGGCGCTGAGACGATTCTCCTTGTGGGAAGCAACGCCGCGGAAACCATGCCCCCGATCATGCAGTACTTCGACCGATGCCAGGCCTCCGGCGGCACGCTAATCGTTGCAGACCCGAGGGCTTCTCTCACGGCGCAGCGGGCGAACCTCCACCTGCAGCTCACGCCGGGGACCGACGCCGCCCTCGCCAGCGGTATCCTCCACGTGCTCCTGGAGGAGGGTCTGATCGACGAGAAGTACATCAGGGAGCGCACCGTTGGCTTCGATCAGGTGAAGGCCGGTGCGGTCTCCTACTGGCCGGGGCGTGTGGAGCGCATCACCGGAGTCCCGGAGCGGATGATAGTGCAGACAGCGCGAATGCTCGGCTCGGCGCGCACGGCAATGGTCCTGACCGCACGAGGCGCGGAGCAACAGGCCCAGGGCGTGAACAACACGCTGTCCTACATCAACATTGCGCTTGCCCTTGGCCTCGTCGGCAGGCCCTACAGCGGCTACGGCTGCCTCACCGGCCAGGGTAACGGCCAGGGCGGACGGGAGCACGGGCAGAAGTCCGACCAGCTACCAGGGTACCGCAGACTGGACGATCCGGAAGCGCGCAGGCACGTCGCCGGAGTATGGGGCGTGCCTGAGTCCAGCCTCCCAATGCCGGGGCCTTCCGCATATGAGTTGCTCGACGGCCTGGGCAGCGAGGGCGGCGCGAGAGCCCTGCTAGTATTCGGCTCAAACGTGACCGTGTCGGCGCCCAACGCGATCAACGTGGAGGCCAAGCTGCGATCCCTAGATTTCCTCGTCGTGTGCGACTTCTTCCTGTCCGAGACGGCAATGATGGCCGACGTGGTGCTGCCGACTCTCCAGTGGGCTGAGGAGGAAGGCACCATGACCAACCTGGAGGGACGGGTGATTCGCCGCCGCAGGGCATCCACGCCGCCTACCGGGCCGCGGGATGAGCTGACACTCCTCCATGACCTGGCAGACCGGCTGGGAAGTGGAAGCCACTTCAGCTTCACAGGAGCAGAGC
This sequence comes from Dehalococcoidia bacterium, assembly GCA_034421435.1. Lineage (GTDB taxonomy): Bacteria > Chloroflexota > Dehalococcoidia > Lucifugimonadales > UBA2985 > JAPPHY01. The sequence continues at coordinate 5,490 of DAOUKJ010000038.1, forward strand.
AGGTCTTTGACGAACTGCGGCGCGCCAGCGCAGGCGGCGCCGCAGACTACTCCGGCATAACCTACGAGAAGGTCGACCGCTCGCAGGGCGTTTTCTGGCCCTGCCCGGACGAGACGCACCCCGGAACGCCCCGGATGTTCGCCGACGGCTTTCCAACCGCGGACGGCCGCGCCAGATTCCACCCGGTCGTCCACGCTTCACCGGCTGAATCGCCCGATAGTGAGTATCCCCTGTTCCTCACCACGGGGCGCGTCATGGCCCAGTACCAGTCGGGGACGCAGACGCGGCGCATAGGCGAGTTGCACAGAATAGCGCCTGACCCTCTTGCCGAGATTCACCCGACAACCGCAAGGACCTACGGCCTCCTGAACGGAGGTCGAGTGGTGCTTTCCACTAGGCGGGGGTCTGCGGAATTCAAGGTGAAACTGACGCCTGGCATCAGGCACGACACCGTTTTCGTGCCGTTTCACTGGGGCGGCGCGCAGGCGGCCAACAGGCTGACTAACCCGGCACTGGACCCAATCAGCAGGATGCCGGAGTTCAAGGTGTGTGCTGTGCGCATTGAGAAGGACGAAACAACATCGAGGGTAGATGTATGACCAAACAGAAGCTGGTGGTAGTGGGCAACGGAATGGCCGGCGCGCGGCTGGTCGAGGAGGTGCTGTCCAAGGGAGGAGGCGACCAGTTCGACATCTCCGTCTTCGGTGAGGAGCCGCACGGCAACTACAATCGCATCCTTCTGTCCGGGGTGCTCGCAGGTACACACAGCGGGGAGAACATCTTCATCAATCCGCTTGAGTGGTACGAGAAGAACAACGTCAAGCTGTACGCAGGCGTCCGGGCCATCGGCGTCGACCGCAACGCGAAGACACTCTTCGCAGCCGGGGGCCACGTTGTGCGCTACGACAAGCTGGTGATCGCAACCGGAAGCGAGCCATTCGTTCCGCCGATGGACGGGCTGTACGACGAAGATGGCGCGTTCAGGAGAGGCATATTCGTATTCCGCACCCTCGATGACACAGAGCAGATGATAGAGCACGCGACCACTGCACGCAGCGCGGTGGTGATTGGCGGCGGGCTGCTTGGTCTGGAGGCTGCGCGCGGGTTGCTGAGCCGCGGCCTTGACGTGCACGTCGTTCACCTGGCTGCCTACCTAATGGAGTCCCAGCTGGACTCGCTTGCAGGTGACCTCCTCCAGGGAACGCTGGAGGAGATGGGTGTCACTTTCCACCTGGAGAAGATGACCGCCGCGGTCCTGGGAGAGGAGCGTGTGACCGGAGTCCGTTTCAAGGACGACTCCGAGATTCCCTGCGACATGGTGGTAATCTCCGCGGGCATCCGGCCAAATACCGACATCGCCAGGATATCCGGCCTAAACGTGCGCCGGGGCATCATGGTCAACGACGACCTCGCTTGCAGGAACGACCCCAACATATACGCGATTGGTGAGTGCGCAGAGCACAGGAACGTGACCTATGGACTGGTCTCTCCCCTCTGGGAACAGGCCAGCATTCTGGCCGACCGGCTGACCGGCCGCGCCCCGCAGGCGAGATACCTGGGTTCAAAGGTGTCCACCAAGCTCAAGGTGATGGGTGTCGATTTGGCTGTGGCAGGCGTCAAGGAGGCACGGGATGAGGACGACGAGGTGGTGACATACGTAGAGCCAGGTCAGCGTATATACAAAAAGCTCATTGTGAGGGACGGTCAGATCGTGGGGGCGATTCTGCTGAACGACGGCATTTCGTCTCCCCGTCTGCTGCAGGCCTTCGACCGCGACGAGGTTCTCCCGGCCAACCGTGCCGAGCTGCTATTCGGCATAACCGCCGGCCTTCCAGCCGTGGACGTGTCCTCCATGCCCGACGACGCCCAGGTCTGCAACTGCAACGGGGTCAGCAAGGGACAGATAGTCGCGGCGGTGAAGGCGGGCCGAAGGAGCCTGAAGGCAGTCTGCGACGCCACCCGTGCCGGCACAGGCTGTGGGTCCTGCCGGCCGCAGGTCCAGGAAATCCTCGAGTTCGCCTCTGATGGCCTTGTCGCGGAAGACCCGTCGGCACATTACTACGTCCAGGGAGTTCCTCTGTCGAAGCCGGAACTGGTGGAGGCCGTGAAATCGATGGAGCTGAAGAGCGTGTCGTCCGTGTTCAATGCGCTTGCAGGCGGCCGGGAGGACGTCGGCAGCAAGGTCGGGCTTGCATCGCTGCTGAAGACGGTTTGGGGCAGCGAGTACGAGGACGAGCGGGACGCCCGCTTCATCAACGATCGCGTTCACGCAAATGTGCAGCGGGACGGGACGTTCAGCGTGGTGCCCCGAATCTACGGCGGTATCACCTCGCCGGACGAGCTGCGCCGGATCGCCGACGTTGCGGAGAAGTACCAGGCAGGCATGGTGAAGATCACCGGCGGACAGCGCATCGACCTCCTGGGCATTCCCAAGGAGCACCTGCCCGACGTGTGGCGGGAGCTGGACATGCCCTCCGGTCACGCCTACACCAAGGCATTCAGGACGTGCAAGACGTGCGTCGGCACTGACTTCTGCCGCTTTGGGCTGGGCGACAGCACCACACTGGGAATCAACATCGAGAAGCGGTTCCAGGGCATTGAGATGCCTCACAAGGTCAAGATGGCCGTATCCGGCTGCCCCCGCAACTGCGCCGAAGCCACCGTCAAGGACGTTGGAGTAGTCGCCATCGAGGGAGGCAAGTGGGAGATCTACGTCGGCGGCGCGGCCGGAGCCAGCGTTCGCAAGGGCGACGTGCTGTGCGTAGCGGATTCGCCGGAGGACGTGCTCAAGTACATGGGCAGGTTCCTCCAGTACTACCGGGAGAATGCCAAGTACATGGAGCGCACCTACGGTTTCTTGGAGCGTATCGGGGTTGAGCGGCTCAGGGAGGTCCTCATGGATGACGTCGACGGCCTGTGCGACCGCCTGGACGAGGACATTCAGGCCGCGGTGGAGGCCTACTTCGACCCGTGGAAGGAGGGGCAGAACCCCGTGCACCAGAACCAGTTTGTCACTGCCCCGGCAACGGCAGCGGCTGAGGGATGAGTATATGACTGGCTCTCGAGTGATCACGAAGCCGTCGCAGCCCTATGACCTCGGTCCAATTGAGCAGATACCAATCGGAGAGGGACGACTTCTTCGCATGGGGCACGTGTCGGTTGCGGTCTTCCGGGCAAGAGACGGAGGAGTATTCGCAACCCAGGCCGTCTGCCCGCACAGAGGTGGCCCGCTGGCAGACGGGATCATTGGCGGGGGTAATCTTCAGTGCCCCCTTCACGGCTACACGTTCGAGTTGAGCACCGGAAAGCCCCTGGGCAACGACTGCAATGCGCTGAAGACCTACGAGGTCAAAGTCACCGAGCAAGGGCACGTTCTGATCGCAATGGAAAGCGCTGGAGAACAGACCGCCTAAGGAGAGGGAACATGGCTCTCGTTGAGTCCAAGGCAACACGAATCTCGCTATTCAGTCTGAAGACCGTTCAGATGCGGACGTTCCACCTCACGTGGTTCGCGTTCTTCCTGGCGTTCTTCGGCTGGTTCGGCATTGCGCCACTCATGGCCATTGTGCGGGATGACCTTGGACTCACAAAGACACAGGTCGGCAACACCATCATCGCCTCCGTGGCCATCACCATCGTCGCGAGGCTGGCAATCGGCTGGCTCTGCGACCGAATCGGGCCGAGGCTGGCCTACAGCGGCCTGCTGGTCATCGGCTCCATTCCGGTGATGAGCATCGGGCTGGCCCAGAGCTACGAGACGTTTCTCCTCTTCCGCCTCGCCATTGGCGTGATCGGCGCGTCCTTCGTCATCACCCAATACCACACCTCGGTCATGTTCGCGCCCAACGTCGTTGGGACGGCCAATGCAACGACGGCTGGATGGGGCAACATGGGAGGCGGCGTGACGCAGATGGCGATGCCGCTGGTGCTGGCCGGAGTCCTCATGTTCGGCGTGGGCGAGACCCTTGGGTGGCGGCTGGCGATGGTGATTCCGGGTATTGCCCTGCTGCTGATGGGCATAGCCTACTACTTCCTGACACAGGACTCCCCGGAGGGCAACTACGCACAGCTCAGGGCGGAGGGCCGCATGGCTCCCGCCTCGGCTACAAGGGGGACATTCCTGGAAGCCATCGCAGACTACCGAGTCTGGGCGCTGTTCGTCATCTACGGCGCCTGCTTCGGCGTGGAGCTCACCATAAACAACATCGCGGCGCTCTACTTCCACGACAGATTCGAGCTGAGCGTAGCGACGGCCGGACTCATCGCCGGTCTATTCGGCCTGATGAACATCTTCGCCCGGACCGTGGGCGGAATGCTGGGAGACAAGGCGGGGATCAGGGCCGGGCTAAAGGGCCGCGTGTACTTCCTGGGAGTGGTGCTGCTGCTGGAGGGCCTTGCGCTCATTCTCTTCTCCCAGATGGCGTCGCTGGTGCTCGCGGTGGGCGCGATGATAGTGTTCAGCCTGTTCGTGCAGATGTCCGAGGGCGCGACCTTCACCGTGGTGCCATTCATCAACCGCAGGGCGCTTGGGTCCGTTGCCGGGATCGTTGGAGCCGGAGGCAACGCCGGAGCGGTGTCGTTCGGTTTCCTGTTCAGGATGGAGTCACTTGAGACCCAGGGCGCGCTCATGATCGTGGGGCTGGTGGTGCTCGCGGCCTCCGCGCTGGTGTTCCTGGTCAGGTTCTCGCCTGCGCGGGAGTCGGAGGAGCGTCAGGCCATACAGGCGGCTCTGGCATCCCGGCGCATGTCCGTGGAGGGAGCCTCGAACTGAGGGCGCGAGCGGCCTGAATGCCGTGACGTTGGCGTAGAAGTAGAGTCGCGTCTATCCCCCAGCCGTCCCTTGCTCAGGCGCAGGCCCCGGCGCGCCCGCGTGCCCGGCAATTCGCAGGGCCGCATCGTACTCCTCCGCCGTGTCCAGGTCCCTGAAGGAGTCTAGTTCCGCGTCCACGTCTACAAGCCCGCGGGCGTCGACGCAGCGCACTCTGGACGCACTGAGCAACGCCCTCAGCGACGTGTCTCCCTCGTCCAGCAGGCGCAGCGCCGCGGGCAGGCACGCGGTGGAGTAGAAGGCGTGCAGCGGTTGGACGTGCCCCTCAACGCTCGCCGCCAGCACGTCACAGTCGTCCAGAAGACTCGCCATGCGGCCAATGACCTGAGGCGACAGAAACGGCATATCGCAGCCAACCAGGAAGCACCACGGCGCATCGGATGCCGAAAGGCCACGGGCCAGTCCCACCAGGGGCCCGCGGTCGTCTCGACCGTCCGTGAGCGGCGTGACGGCCAGGTCAGCCAGTGGCTCATGGTCGCGGCCCACAACGTACACTGTCCTGAACAGAGGTCGCAGGGCTGCGACAACCGTCTCGATGAGCGTTGAGTCGCCGAACGGCAGATGCGCCTTCGGTACTCCCATGCGGACACTCTGACCTCCGGCAAGGACTATGGCGTCCATATCGTGCAAGTCTGGCGGGCCAATCACGTCCATCGGCACCCCTACAGCGCAGCAATCCCAACCAGGCGATTCTAGCACACCGCCCGCGCAGCAATGGCCTGTTCCAATGAGGCGGCTGAATCCAAATCGCAAGCACGAGTCCCCGCAAGTCCCAGGCATGGAGTGGCGGACTATTCTATTCGAACTGGTCCTCTATGCCGCCCCTGTGCGTCGCCTGCCTCCCCCGCTACCTACAGGCCGCCTACTCCGTGGCGCACCTGGATGTAGCCCTGCGCGGTCGCCCCGTTCTCATCCGTGGCGATGTAGGTGACGGCGTACGACGTTCCTTCCCACGGCGTTCCCCCGATGGTGCGGGTGGCGGCGTTGAA
>DAOUKJ010000039.1:0-9656 GCA_034421435.1 Dehalococcoidia bacterium
CTGCTGGGGTTCACGGCGGATGGCCCGCTACGCGGAGGCACGCCGGACGAGCGCAGGCTGCCGCCCGCGCCAACCTCGACGACGTGGAACCGCGGCGGCGAGCCCATGAGCTCCCACACCTGCCTGATCTGAACCGCGAGGAGCGCGCCGAACGCCGGGTGTGCAGACGGGGCGGTGTAGTAGTCGCCCGTCCTGGAGCGTTCGTCGGAAACGTAGTAGCCGCCCGGCCCGTAGAGCGCCAGCTCCATGAAGCGGGCGAACGTGATGCGACCCTGCTCAGCGATGAGCCGCTCGATGGTGGCCAGAGGCTCCGAGCTGCTGTCCTGTCGTCCGGCCACAGCGGCGCCACGCATCAGCAGAGGTTCGCCCGCCGCGAGTCGTCGAATGGCGGAGCATCTCGCGCCGCGGGGCCTATCCTCGCTGATCTATGGGCGTGTACTCCAGGTCCATCGGCCCTTCGTAGAGGAGCAGAGGGCGCAGGAGTATGTTGTTGGAGTGCTGCTCCATCACCTGGACCGTCCAGCCTGGGATGCGGCCCATCGCGAAGATGCAGATGAAGATGTCCTTGGGAATCTCGAGCAGGTGGTACATGGCGCCGGCCCAGAAGTCCACGTTGGGGCAGATTCCCCTGGCCCTGTACGGCTCCATGACCTCCGCCACCTTGCTGAGGATGCTGAACCACTTGGGCTGGCCTCGCTCCATGCCCAGCGCCTCGCACTCCGCCTTCAGGTGCCTGGCCCGCGGGTCCTCCACCTTGTACACCCTGTGGCCGAAGCCCATCACGCGGCCACCGCTTTCGAGGATGCCGCGGGTGTACTCCTCCGCCCTGTCCTCTTCGCCGATATCGAGGGCCATCTTCATGACCTCCTCAGCGGCGCCGCCGTGGGCCGGGCCCTTGAGCGTGCCGATGCCCGACACGACAGCCGAGTGCAGGTCGGAGATTGTGCTGGCAGCCACGCGGGCTGCGAAGGCCGACGCGTTGATGCCGTGCTCGGCGTGCAGCACGAAGTCCTTCTCCATGAGACGAGCCTCGTCAGCGGTGGGCTCCTTGTCGAAGAGCATGTAGAGGAAGTTGGCGGCCTGCTTCAGGTTGGGGTTGGGAGCGACCGGCTCCAGGCCCTGAACGATGCGGGCGTGCGCCGTGACGATGGTGGGGGCCTGCGCGGTGAGCCGGATGCCTTTTCGCAGGGTGGCTTCCGCGGAGTTGTCGGGGGTGTCCGGGTCGAAGGATGCAAGGGCGGAAACGGCGGTGCGGAGAACGTCCATTGGGTGGGCGTCCTTGGTGAGCCGGATGATCTCCAGCACCTCGGCGGGAACGGCGCGGTTGGCGCGGAGCTCCGCGTCGAAGGCGTCGAGCTCGTCCTGGTTGGGCAGCTTGCTGTACAGCAGCAGGTAGACCGTCTCTTCGAAGGTGGCCATCTCGGCCAAATCGTGGATGGAGTAGCCGCGATAGAGCAGCTTGCCCTCGGCGCCGTCGATGAAGCTGGACTGCGTCTTGTCGATGTAGACGCCCTGTAATCCCCTCTTGAGCTCTATGTCCGTTGCCATCGCCCCCCCTTGGATGGTTGTTTAGCGAATTGCTGCACCGCCTCCCAGCCTGCACGCATTGGTGCGCACGTGCGCCTCAATCCAAGTATACCCCCTGCGAGATATAATTCAATAGCGGCATTTCCTATTGGAGCGATTGGCGGGGGCTATCATTGGGGGGCTTATTCGGCGAACCGCCAGCAGTGACGGGCAGGGCGGCTGGGTTCCAGTTCTGAGGCAATTGAATCAAAGGGCGTTGCGATAATGATTCCAAAAGGTTTCGGTGAGCATTCTATCGTTGGTTTGAAGCCGCACCACTGAACCAGTCAACTGCTCCTTCAAGAGCAAATACCCCTCCCTTGAACTGTGCTGCTCAAGGCGGTATTCCATTTTGTTTTCGAACAGACGAGACAGCAACGCCTTTACTTTGCCAACCTCGTCTGTAACCATAGCTCCTACGGCAACACCCGTTTCGAATTCAATCAAGCGGCTCAACGGATGGACATCGCGATAGAATCTAGTCTTCTGTCGCTCATTGCAGTGGAAGATTACGGGCTTACCCAGGCTGAGCGCCATCGCTGCCTCAGCATCCTTCCCATAACTTTCTTTATCACCAGCACTATAGACTAGCACCTTAGCACATTTAACCATAAGGCACTCGATTAACCCTTTATCTTCATGCCCGAGGGCAGCGCTTATGGTAGGGTCAAAGTAACGAAGGTGCAAGCGAGTAAGTCTTCCATCGCTGAACAAGTCGTCGCAAAAGCGTGCCATATCCCGGAAATTCTCTCGGGTCCGCATACTCGTAGCGACATATACGTCCAATTCATTCACTATAGACAGGTAGTGTTGGGTGTTCTTGAGCGCCGCCTCTCGCGCTCTAAAGAATTTGTCGGCTTCTTTGCCAAATTTAGTCTCGAAATCGACCTCAGATGAGATTGGTTCTTCGAGGATGTCATTCATAGAAAGATGAAACTCATCCCTGCGATCCGAATACTTGGCGGGCAAATTTCCACTGAGCAGTTGGCTGAATGTTACTGGCCCGCGATCTCTCTTGCGGAAGTCACCGTAGGCCTCTTTGAGCGCTTGACGCATTTCGCCTTCCGACTCAGGGGCATCCCCAAACGATTTGCAAGCCATTTCAGAAACCAAGTAACGGTCGTCTTGAGGAATTGGGTTCAGGGGCAACACTTCCCCACGCTGTCTGATGGCGTCGGTATCGAAACGTCGGCGTTGAAAGAATGCGTCCAACTTCTCTCTGTCAAGAGTGCGAAGTTCTCTGAATGCTGTGCGGATATTCCCAAAGTAGAGTAACGCATCTACGAAGAGCCGGTACATGCCCCATTCCAAGTGTTCCAGTGAGATAATTGCTTCTGGGGCCTTCATCCACTGTTGCTTGAAACCGGGAAGTCGTCCGACTGGATAAGGGTGCTTCGGCGGGCACTCGAGCCAATAATAATGGAAGAAATCGTCGGATACCGGAGCTTGGTGCCCAAATCCAAGGAGCTGATTAAATTGCGACCTAGTCAAGGGGGCGTCCAGAACCTTGTCGAGTCTATCAAACACCCTACCATCGGTCTGGTCTGTCAACCAACCGCCGATACCCTCACCTCCGAGGGAGAATAGTTGAAACTGCTTTAGAATTTCGTTCTTCGGCATGGTTCTCACCCAAGGGTACTTCACTACCCATGATACCACCATATCCGATCCGCCGCGCCGTGTCCGTGAAGTGCTGCGCCTCCTCCGGCCGCAGCGCCCGTCCGAGCACGCTTCGCTCCCGGTAGGACAGCCACTTCTTGAACGCTTGGTATCCTCCCATTATGTGGCGTTGCTTGAGTTCATCTCAAGCGCACGCTTGCTCACTCAAAGAGTATCCTGGGCAGCCCGGATTGACGTATGATCGACATTAGCGTTCCCGTGCGGAGTTCTTTGTGGTCGGTACTGGCACGGTGGTGGTGTCCCCGCTCTCGACCTTTTGCATCACTATGTGGCTGCCCCTGCGTCGCACCTCTGAGAACCCGTGCATGGCAAGAATCGCGCAGACCTCTTGGCCCGAAAGTACCCGGAGCCTGGACAACCGCCACCTCTATGTGCGTCACGTAGATTTCATCATGCAGCCGACGCTGAATCTCGCTGGCAGAAGCAGTCTCGCAAAAGAGCTCAAGCGCTTCCTTAAGATTGGCACGAGCCTCGGACACGCTCTCGCCTTGGCTTGCGATGTCGAGTTCAGGGCAGAGTGCAACGTAGAGGTCGCCCTCGCGCTCGATAATCGCAGTCATTTGTCTAATCATCCGTGACCTCCCAGTCATCCGTTTCAAGTCTCAGGATCATCAATTCGTCGTGAGTAGGTCCCATCACTCTTGGTCTGCAAAGACTCTCGTAGTCGAAGGCATACGCCTATTCTACGCCGCAGCCGCCTCATGGGCAAAGCCCGCAACGCCACTCACGCGGCATCCTCAACACTGCCTGCGGCGTTACGTTTCGTGAAAGCTATCACGATTGCGCTCGCCACTATGCGTAGTTGACATCATTCAGAAGCGAATGATATAGTAGGCGGCAATCTCAGGGGTCTCCCTGACGGGTATGACTTCCATTCGGCTTTGAGGCGGTCCTGTTTGGAGAAGGTCGAATACGAATCCCGGTGGGCGGAAGCAGGCGGAGGCGGGAGTCGCTCGCTCTCCCTCTCAGTGATATTCTCGTTGACTTCAGTTCGCGAGCCGCGACCCCATTCCTCGTCACATGCCCAACCGTCGCGCCCAACATCCTAGCAGCACAGGAGACAGCATATGCGCAATAACGACTTTGTGGTCCGGTTCGCCGGTGAGGGTGGAGGCGGTCTCGTAACCTCGGCCGAGCTGCTTGCCCAGGTAACCGCCCAGGTGGGCTATCACGTCAAGACCTTCGTGACGTTCCCCTCGCAGATCATGGGAGGCCCCACCTTTGCGCAGGCCCGCATCTCCACGTCGCCCGTCCTGAGCTACGGCGACGAGCTTCACGTGCTCGTGGCCTTCGACCGGGAGGCGTACGACACCCACTTCGATCAGGTGCGGGAAGGCGGCGTCATCATCTACAACTCCGAGGATTTCCAGCTGGAGGACGACGGCAAGAGCTTCGGCATGCGCATCGACGAGCTTGCCAAGTCCACCGGCAACCCACGGGCTGCCAACATGGTCATCCTGGGCGCCATCGCCCACCTCGTGAACATGCCGGAGCACTACCTGCCGGAGTTCGTGACCAAGCGGTTCACTCGCGGCCGCCCCGGCGACGCCGAGATCATCCGCGGCAACATCATGGCGCTGGGCCTGGGCGCTGAGGAAGCCAAGAAGAGCGGCTTCGACCTGGGCGCGCTGGAGGACCCAACGCCGCCCGAGGGCGAGCAGATCATGATCAAGGGCAATGACGCCCTTGCCCTCGGAGCCATCACGGCAGGCCTGGACTTCTTCGTAGGCTACCCCATTTCGCCTGCGACGACAGTGCTGGTGTACATGGAACGCAACCTGACCGGCCCCGGTAAGTTCGTCTACCAGGCCAGCTCGGAGATCGAATCGATAAACGCCATCGTAGGCGCCGGATACGCCGGCAAGAAGGCGATGACCTCAACCGCAGGCCCCGGCGCAAGCCTCATGAGCGAGGGCATCGGCATGGCGTGGATGGCGGAGATTCCCTGCGTTGTCGTCAACGTACAGCGCGGCGGGCCTGCAACCGGTCTCCCCACCAAGGTCGAGCAGTCTGACCTGCTCTCCTCCATTCACCCGGCGCACGGCGACGTGAGCGTCCCCGTCATCGCCGTTGGCAGCGTGGAGGAGTGCTTCTGGGGCGCCGCCTACGCCCTCAACTGGGCGGAGCGATACCAGGGCCCCGTCATCCTGCTCAGCGACCACGCCCTGTCCGAGCAGGCTCAGAACATCCAGACGCCGGACATCACCAAGGTGGTTGACGAGCGCAGGCTCACCTACACGGGCAGCAACGGCTACGAGCGCTACGCAGGCCCGGTCGTGTCCGCCATGCCCATACCGGGCGGCCCCGGCCCCTACGTGGCCAACGCCAGCGAGCACGACGGCATGGGCGACACCACGCACTTGCCGCAGCGCCACATCGAGATGACCGAGCGCCGGTTCGGCAAGCTCAAGCTCCTGGAAGAAGACATCTACGAGCGCGAGAACACGGACGAGCCCGTCGCCATCCTGACCTGGGGCGGCTCCAAGGGCTCATCGCTTGAGGCCTTCAATCAGATGAAGGCTGAGGGACAGACCATAGGCTGGTACTACACCATGTTCCTCAACCCCATGCCGCCCAAGCTGCTGGAGGAGCTAAAGCAGAAGGAGCTTGTGCTGGTGCCAGAGTTGAACTACCTGGGTCAGTTGTCCAGCCTGCTGAGGGCCAAGGGAGTGAAGGCCGAGTCCATCACCCAGTACACTGGCACACCCTTCAAGGTTCGTGAGTTGAAGGCAAGGATTATCGACAGGATGGAAGCCCACAAGAAGGAGCTCGTGCAGGTATGAGCAAGAAGAACCCCGAATACGATTTCAAATGGTGCCCCGGCTGCGGTGACTTCGGCGTCAAGCGAGCCATTGAGCTTGGCGTGGAGAAGCGCAACATCGAGATGGAGACGCCGATGGAGCAGACTGTGGTTGTGGCCGGCATCGGCTGCTCCGGCAACCTGGTGCATCTCCTGGACGGCACCCAGCCGTTCGGCATCCACGGTCTTCACGGCAGGTCGCTTCCCGTCGCCTTCGGCGTCAAGATGGCCAACCCGGAGTTGAACGTTGTCATTGTGTCCGGCGACGGTGACTTCCTGAGCATCGGCGGCGAGCACATCGCACCGCAGTCGCAGCGAAACCTGAACGTCACCGCCGTAATCATGGACAACGGCGTCTACGGCCTCACCAAGGGCCAGAGCTCGCCGACCACTGAGCTTGGCGTGATCACGCCCACAACCCCCTTCGGCAAGCTGGAGAACGCCCTCAACCCACTCGAGCTCTACCTCACCCTGGGCGCCAGCTTCGTGGCCTCCGGGTTCTCCAGCAAGACTCGAGACCTGGCGAACCTGATCAATGAGGGAATGAAGCATCCCGGCTTCTCGATCGTTCACGTGCAGTCGCCCTGCACCACCTACAACGACAACTACGACACGCTGAAGGGCAACGTCAAGAAGGGAGTTGACCCGATCACTTGGGACATCCCCGATGACCACGACGCAAGTAACAGGCAGGCTGCTTTTAGCCTGCTCCAGGAGGGCGGCATTCCCTTGGGTGTGCTGTACCAGGACCCCGAGTCGGAGGCCTTGGACGAGCGCGCTGAGGCCATGCGACAGCGGGCCAACCCCCGCAGCGTCGAGCAGCAGCTGGGCGCATTCCGCATCTAGCACCACTGCTACAACAGCGAGCAAACAGCGAGGGCCCCTCACGTGGAGGGGCCCTCGTCGCGACAGGCACTCTGGGGCCTGGCCTACATGATCCCTAGTGCTCTCAGAGCTCAGGCTATGTGCTGCGGGGTCAACCAGACGCGTCTACCTCGCAGTCCTGGCGTACTCCTCAAGCCTCTTGCGGAGCAGCACCCTGCCCCGGTGAAGCTTCGCCTTCATGGACGGCACACTCACACCCAGCACTGCAGCGGCCTCCGCGTTGGACATCCCCTGCACGTCTCGAAGGACCACGGCGGCGCGCAGGTCGGATGGCAGCGCAGCAAGCGCCTTCACCATCTCTTCGCGCAGCTCCGAGTTGATCGCGTGCTCCTCAGGTGTTCCCGACTGGTCCGGCACCCAGTCCAGCACGTCAGTGTCGGCGTAGCCCGGATCCACCCTTGATGCACGCGCGCGCTTCTCCTTGCGCAGGCGCATCAGGCAGGTGTTGACGGCTATGCGGTACAGCCACGTCCCCACAGACGACCCGCCCCTGAACGATTCCCAGTGGCGAAAGGCGGACAGGAACGTCTCCTGCGTCACGTCCTCCGCGTCTTGGGCGTTGTTCATCATGCGATACGCCACAGCATAGACGAGATCCGTGTGCTCCTCTACAATGGACCGAAAGTCATCCGGGCTCATTCCGGACCCGGTTGCGCGATTTCAATGTAAATCTCCGCATCTCCATGCCAGATTATGCATCAAATTATAGTGGAATCCACAACTGCGGGATACGCTTGACCTTGCCATTACGCGCCGCTATATTGTGCCTGTGTTTGCCCCATTTTCGCATTGGAGCCGGTGAGCGGCATGATTGAGAGGCTCAAGGCTCTTCTTCCCTTCGGCAGCAGCGAGATGTCCTGCATCAAGCTGAGGCAGCTGGCTTCAGAGTACCTTGACGGCGAATTGGACGCCCGCACGCTGTGGCGGTTCCGCTATCACATGGAGCGCTGCGATGGGTGCGGCGCATTCGTGTCAACCCTCAGGGCCACGATCGAATCGCTCAATTCTCTTCCGGCTGCACCGGCGCCCGCCGGCCTGAGGGAGAGAATCGTGTCCAACCTGCCCGGAAACCCAGACGGCTCGTAAACTGGCCTAGGGCGGGAACGCGCAACGCGGACTGGCGTGCGGTAACGTCTAGCAGTTCAGCCGCTGGCCTCAAGCGCCTGGTACTTGGATGGGCACTTGACCAGGATGGACTGAGTGTCGAAGAGACCGTCGGAGCCGTATGTACCCTCCAGCACGATCTCCGAGTGCTCGTTGAAGAACAGGTCAGGCACCAGCCCGTCGTAGACTGCGTTCACGGTCTGCCCGCTGTCCTCGGCGTCGGCAAGCGAGAAGTGGATAAGAGTGCCGCTTTCGCCACGCTCAAACGACGCGGGAACCAGCTTGCCGCTAACTCGCAAGTTGCGGTCATAGACAGTTTCGCCCCGGTCGTTCAGCTCCCCCACCGTGAGGTAGAAGGCGCTGGCGCCCTGGAAGGCGATGAACGCCAAGTACACCAGAGCCAGCACGAACACGCCCGCGGCCACGAAGAGCTTGCCGCGGTGCGCTAGAACGGACCGCTCCTCAGGTCGTACCGGTGGTACGTGGGGCTGCGCTGTGCTCATGGCCAGTCAGAATCTCTCTTGGCGAATGTCCGCTAACCGATTGTGCTTTCGTTCACTCTCGCATCATAACCCACCGGCATGCACAATTCAATCTCGGCCGCTGCTGATTGCCCAAACCCACTTCCCACTGCAAGAGCTGTGCACCGTCTGCCCTGTAGCACCGACCGCAGCGCCGCTGTGCCAATCCGTCGTCAAGGATCAGGCAGACGAGGGCCATCCGGGCCGCGAGGCTCTGTGCGGTTGCCCTGTGCTAGAATAAGGCAATTCACACTGATAGGTGAGGGCCGCATGCAGCACATTTCAGAAATCGCCCGCAGCATGGGACTGGACGACTCCTGGATTTTTCCGTACGGCCACTACAAAGCAAAGGTTAGCCTGGACGCGATCAACGACGGAGACCGCCGTGGCAAACTCATCCTTGTCACCGGAATGACGCCCACCCCTGCCGGGGAGGGCAAGACAACGGTTTCTATAGGCCTTACACAGGCGCTTGGCCGGTTGGGCCACAGGGTCGCCGCTACGCTTCGAGAGCCTTCACTCGGTCCCATATTCGGGATCAAGGGCGCAGGCACAGGGGGGGGGGCCGCACGCGTGGTGCCGGAGGACGAGATCAACGTGCATTTCACCGGTGACGCCCATGCTGTGGCCTCAGCTCACAACCTGTTGGCGGCACTGACGGACAACGTCGCACAGCGAGGCCAGGTGCCCGGCTTCGGCGCGGCCAATATCACCTGGCGCCGCGTGGCAGACATGGAGGACCGCGCGCTGCGATCTATCGTCACCGGCCTCGGCGGGGCCGTCAACGCTCCGATACGCGAGTCCGGCTTCGATATTGTGACCGCGTCGGAGATTATGGCAATTCTTGCGCTTTGCACCGGGCCGGACGACCTCAGGCGCAGACTCTCCGCAATTGTCGTCGGCTTCACCTCCGAGGGCCAACCCGTGACCGCCGGCGACGTGCACGCCGTCGGCTCGATGATGGCGCTCCTCAGAGACGCCATTCGCCCCAACCTCGTTCAGACCCTGGAGGGTCAGCCCGTTCTGGTGCATGCCGGCCCGTTCGGCAACATCGCCCACGGCTGCAACTCCGTTCTCGCCGACCGGCTGGCCCTTTCGCA